>JACQEE010000308.1 GCA_016200725.1 Chloroflexota bacterium | reverse complement strand
TTCTCGTGGCCGATCGCGCCGAGGACGCTGACGCCGAAGCGATCGCTCTCGAATGTGGCATACACCTGGCGATGGAAAATGGCGCTCGGCTCGCTGGAGAGCCTGAGGTCGGCGGCGCGTTGCTTGTAGTTGTGGAATTCGTGGTCGGCCCGCTCGACCACGTAGGGGATCCACCCCAGGCCCGATTCGCCGAGGACCAGCGAGAGGCCCGGATGCCGGTCGAGCGCCCCTGAGAGCAGCATGATGGCGAGGACTTCATCGAGCTGCATGGGCGCCACCGAGGCGAAGGCGGCGGTGCGCCAGGAGTTCGCGGCAGGGCGCAGGGTGTGGAAGCCTCCGCCCAGGTGGACGCTGAGCGGCAGGCCAGTCTCCTCGACGGCCATCCACAACGGTTCCCACCCCGGCTCCGAAAGCGGGAGCGTGGCCTCGAACATGCTGAGCACGGCGCCGCGATGGCCGGCCTTCGCCGCACGCTGCACTTCGGCGACCGCGGCGCTCACTTCATGCGCCGGCAGATAGGCGAGCATGCAGAGGCGTTGCGGATCGGCGGCATTGAATTCGATGGCCCAGTCGTTGTAGGCCTGCAGACATGCTGCCTTCAGTGCGGCGTCCTTCACGCGGATGCCGGTCACGGGGCCGTAGATCACTTGCGCGTGCACGCCGTCCCGGTCCATATCCTGCAGCCGGAGAGACGGCGTCGAAGCGCGAAAGCCATCGTCGGGAATGCCTGCGCGGGCGATCGCGTTGAGGTGCACCTTGAGTAGGGTGTTCCCGCTGGCGCTGAGCCGTTCGCCATCGGCGGTCCAGAACTCACCTTCCGGCAGGCGCACGACGCGGGGGGCGCGCTCGCGGAGTTGGGCAGGAAGCCGCTTCTGCCACAGGTCCGGGCGGATCGCGGCCAAGTCCATGTGGTCGTCGGCAGAAATGACCTTGTGGGAACCGAGAGTGGCTGTCATGGCGGTGGGCCGCATTATACGAGACTCGCCGCGGACAGGCGTCACACCCCATGGCCAGGGAGCAGGTCCAGCAACCACGAGTCGGTTCTGCGGCAGGTGAGGGCGAGTCTAATTGGCCGCCACCTGCCTGACGTTTCGTGTCAGGCCCCTTCTCCCCAGATTCGGCGCGCCCCGACACCTGTCCAAATCTCAACTGGGGCACAACACCTAGAGGGAAAGCCCTGCCATCCACCCCTTGCCTACGTCCGTATATTAGACTTGGGAGAACATTTGTCTTTATCGGAGGCGCCCATGTCTCGTGAACCAACCGGCCTCGACCCTGGCCAGGCCGGCGTCATGCAGCACCGCTTCCTCGACACCCTCGCCGAAGTTGGCAGAGCCTGCCCTGAGTCCCCGAAGGGTCTCCCCTACCCTCCCCGCCGGCGTCCGGGTAGAGCCACCTCAAGCCGCCTCGGTAATGCCGTTCGACGTGGCAAATGCCGCGGCCAACAGATTCGGGTTGCCACCACAATGACCGGCAAATGCGCGACAAATGCGATGGCAATACCGGCACAATCCCGCGGGAATCCCCGCACAATGGCCCCGTAATGACGACATTTGAACGGCAAAACACCACGGTTCTACCCTCCCCACGCGGGGAGGTTTGGCCAACGGTGCGGTATCATCCCCCTATGACCACCAACGTCCGCAACCTGGCCTCTGCCCTCGCCGCCATCGTCGGTGCACCGCACGTGCTCGCGGGCAACGACGACCGCGAGGAGTACGCCTACGACGCCCTCCCGCCCTCGCGGGCCGAGACGCTGCTCGGCAAGCGACCGCCGCTGCCCGACGTCGTCGTCCGCCCCGGCACGACCGCCGAGGTGCAAGCAATCGTGCGCCTTGCCAACGAGACGGGCACGCCCATCGTGCCCTGGGGCGGCGGGACCGGCGTCCTCGGTGGCGCGGTGCCACTGCGCGCAGGCATCACCCTCGACCTGCGCCGCCTCAACCGCGTTCGCCATGTGAGCGTCGCTGGCATGACCGCACTTGCGGAAGCAGGCATCTACCTCAGCGACCTGAACGCCGCGCTCGGCAAGGATGGCCTCATGTGCGGCCACGACCCCTGGAGCGCGGGCATCGCCACGCTCGGCGGCGCTATCTCCACCGGCGGCGCAGGCTACCTCCTTGCAAAGTACGGCACGATGGCCGAGCAGATGCTCGCACTCGAGGTCGTACTGCCCAACGGTGATCTGATGGAAGCGCGACACGTGACCGCTGCCGCCGGCCCCAAGATGCACGGCCTGTTCATCGGCGCGGAGGGCACGCTCGGCGTCATCAACGCGGCGCTGATCAAGGCTTTCCCCCTCCCCGAGCGGCGCACCCTGCGCGCCTTCGGTTTCTCCACCTTCGACGACGGCTACGCGGCCATCGTGGAGATGGGCCGTCGCGGCGTGAAGCCCGCGATGCTCGACTACGCGCAGCGCCCCACCGACGCCGACGCGCTGATGCACCTAGCCTTCGAAGGCTTCGCCGCCGAAGTGGCCGCCCACGAGAGCCAGGCGGTCGCGATCTGCCAGGCGCATCATGCCCGCGACCTCGGCGAACAGGAGGCCCGCGAGTTCTGGGACACGCGCCACCAGATCGCCGACTACTGGAAGGAACGCATGGCCAAGGGTCGCCGCTTCGCCCGCAACACCGTCTGGCCCGGGATGCGCTGGTTCGACTATCTGAATCCGGCGGTGCCCGCCGACCGCATCCCTGAGTACCGTCGCCGCTGCGAAGAGATACTCGCCGAAGCGGGCCTAGCCTCGCGCGAGTACGACATCTGGGGCCGCCCCGACCTCTTCACCGTGGTCGTCGTCGCGCAGGAGGGCCGCGAGGTCGACCAGGCCGCGGCGCAGCGCACCAGCGAGCGCCTGATGCGCCTCGCGCAGGAGATGGGCGGTTCGATGGAGTGCATCCACGGCGTCGGCGTCAAGTTTCTCGGCCTCTGGCCCTCCGAGCCCGGCGCCGGCCTCGACGCCCTCCGCGCCATCAAGCGCGCCCTCGACCCAAAGGGCATCATGAACCCGGGAAAGTTAGCGCTAGGTTAGGAGCACAAACACGACATGAAGGACAGTGAGCAATCGCCCTCTCCTTCGAGGGAGAGGGTAAGGGGTGAGGGTGAAACGCTACGAGGTTTAGCCCTGTACACATTTGCTCACCGCCGGTCGGCAAAGGGGAAGGGGATCTTCCCCTCTCCATCTCCGATGGAGAGGGTGCCCGATTCCCATCGGGCGGGTGAGGTATAATGCCGACGCTCTCTCGCCGCTCATTACATCTGTTTGGAGGCGCCCGTGGACTGGTTCCGAACACTGCTGTTCATTCCGGGGAATAACCCGAAGATGCTGGAGAAGGGCACCAAACTACCCGCCGACGCGCTTGTGCCAGACCTCGAGGACTCGGTGCCGCCCGACGAGAAGGCCAATGCGCGAGCGGTTGTGTCGGAGTTCCTGCCCCGTCTCGCCGGCAACCACGTCTTCGTGCGCATCAACGGACTACAGACCGAGTGGACATTCGACGACCTCAAGGCCATCGTGTCGAAGCACATCGAAGGGATCAGCATCGGCAAGATGGAGTCGGCAGACATGGCGAAGGAACTCGCTGGGCTGCTCACGGGCCTCGAGCGCGAGCGTGGGCTGCCCATCGGCCACACGAAAATCATCCCGTGGATCGAGACGGGTAAGGGCGTCAACAACGTGCGCGAGATTGCCTGCGCCACCGACCGCCTCGTCGGCCTGGCCTTCGGCGCAGAGGACTACACTGCCGACATGGGCGTCGCGCGGACGAAGGGTTCCGAGGAGATCCAGACAGCGCGGGCCATCGTGGCCATCGCCGCACGCGCCAACGACCTCATCGCCTACGACACGCCCGACCCCGACTTCAACGACATCGATAGCATGGTGGCCGACGCCCGCCGCGCGAAAGCCGTCGGCTGCAAGGGCAAGTTCGTCATCCACCCCAACCAGATCGGCCCGGTGAACCAGGTCTTCAAGCCCACCGAGGCCGAGGTCACGCACGCCAATCGTGTCATCCAGGCGTTCGAGGACGCGAAGAAGCGCGGCACCGCCGCCGTCGCTCTCGACGGCAAGATGGTGGACACGCCGGTCTGGAAGCGCGCCGTGAAGTTGGTCGAACTCTCGCAGGCCATGGAGCGTCTCGAAGCGTCGAAGCGGTGACCAACTGTCACCCTGAGCGAAGTCGAAGGGTCTCGTGGGTGTGGTGAGGGGTAACGCGAGCGAAGCGAGCGCTCCGGAGTGCTGAAGGCGTAAGGACATTTATTTGCTAGAACCACTTCGCTCCCTCCTCTTCGTCCCGGCCAACCGGGAGAAGTTTCTGCGCAAGGCGCAAGATCTCCGGCCTGATGCGCTCGTCCCCGACCTCGAGAGCGGCGTCCTCGATCCAGACAAGGCGAAGGCGCGGCACATGCTCCGCGATGCGCTGCCTGCCTTGGCGAAAGGCGCGAAAGTGTTCGCCCGCGTCAACCCCATCGACTCGCCGTTCCTGCTGGACGATCTGAATGCCATCATCTCGAAAGATCTGACGGGTGTGACGCTGCCGAAGATGGAGTCCCCAGACCAAGTTCGGCGGCTCGACGACATGATTTCCAACCTGGAGCAGGGGAAGGGGCTGCCCTTCGGTCACGTGCGCATCATCCCGTTTATCGAGAGCGCGCTCGGCGTGATGCGCGCCTTCGAGATCGCGACGGCGTCGTCTCGGGTCGTAGCCATCGCCTTCGGCGCCGAGGACTTCACCGCCGACATGGGTGTGTCGCGCACCGCGGATGGCACCGAGGTGCTCTTCGCGCGAAACCAGGTGGCCGTCGCTGCGCGCGCCAGACCCGGCGGCCTGTCGGGCGCCCTGTCCGTCCGCGCGTTCTACTGGCTGCTCGTGGCCCCCGCGCTCGTCGCCATGCTGGCCTTCTACTTCTTCCCGCTCGCCCGGGTGCTGTGGATCAGCGTCACCGAGCCGCGGCCCGGCCTCGACAACTACGCGCTGCTCGCCACCTCCGCGTCGGTCCACAACGTGCTGCTGGTCACCGCGCGCATCT
>JACQEE010000312.1 GCA_016200725.1 Chloroflexota bacterium | reverse complement strand
TCGATGGGTCCAACGCCCGCGACGAACTCGAGCGGTTCCTTACGGCCGACCTTCGCCGCGAGTTCCTTTGCATACTTCACGTTGTCGCGGTACTCAGCGAGCGTGACCATGAAGGGGTGCCAACCCTGGCCGTGGAGCACCGCGCGTCGTACGGCCAACTTGCCGTTGCCACCAACCCAGACCGGCGGATGTGGCCGCTGCACAGGCCTGGGAGCGATCATCATGCCGTCGAAGTCCCAGTATTTGCCGTGATATGTCGCTGAGTCCTCGCTCCAGAGCGCCTTGATGATCTCGATGTACTCGTCGGTGACCGCGCCGCGCTCCTCGTAGTTGGCCCCGAGGGTGCGGAACTCGCGCTCGAGGTGGCCGACGCCTGCGCCGAAGATGACGCGTCCGTTCGTCAACGAATCGAGGGTGCCGAGGCTCTTCGCGATGTTGAACGGCGAGCGGTACGGTACCACGATGACGCTGGTGAGCAGTTTCACGCGCTTCGTCATGCCCCCGGCAAAACCCAGCGTCGCGATGGGGTCGAACCAGCGCGTCCCCATGTGCGAAGCGGTCTCCTCGGGAATCACCGCATGGTCGCAGCACGTGACCCACTCGTAGCCGAGCGCGTCCGCCTTCTTGGCGACCGCCTCGACACAGTCGACGACGGCTTCCACGCCCCACTTCGGCGTGGCAATCGGATGGATGCATGGCAGCGATGTGCCGAACTTGATCATGCCTGTTCCTCTGGTGGCCTGGGTTGGTTGAACCGTTCGAGGGTTACGCTTGCTTATCTCCCTGCTGACTGTTACCGGCGCCGCCCATCATGTTGCGGAAAGAACCTAGTAAGTTAGTAAACTCCATGGGGAAGATGAACTTGGTCGCAGGGCTCGCGCCTAGGCTCTTGAGCGTATCGAGGTACTGCAGGCCCATCGTCTTTTGATCGATTGTCTGCGCTACGGAAAAGATTCGAGCGAGCGCCTCGCTGTAGCCTTCTGCCTCGAGGATTTGCTGTTGGCGTCGAGCCTCCGCGCGCAGAATCGCCGCCTGCCGGTCACCCTCGGCTTTCAGAATAGCGGCCTGCTTCTCGCCTTCGGCCACCGTGATGGATGCAGTCCGTTTGCCCTCAGCCTCCGTGACGGTGGCGCGACGGTCGCGCTCGGCGGCCATCTGCCGGTTCATCGCCACCTGGACTTCCTTCGGCGGGATGATCTCCTTGATTTCCACCGAGGTGATCTTCACGCCCCAGCGCACGGTCACTTCGTCCATCTTCACGCGCAGTACCTGGTTGATCTGCTCGCGCTTGGCGAGGACGTCATCCAGGGAGATGTCGCCGATTACTGACCGGAGAGTTGTCATGGCGATGCCCTGCGCCGCGCCGACGAAGTCCTGTACTTCAACGACGGATTTCTCCGGGTTCTCTGCCATGATTCGAAAATAGATCAGGAAGTCCACGTCAATCGGCGCGTTATCCTTCGTAATGGCCGTTTGGCTGGGGATGGTGATGAACCGTTCGCGCAGGTCCAGCTTGCGCGTACCGGCGTTAATGAACGGCCAGACCCAGCGAAATCCAGGCCCGCGCACTTCGGTGAACTTCCCGAAGCGCAGGATGATAAGCCGTTCCCACTGCTTGATGACGGTTATGCCAGCCATGCCTCCGCCTCCTTGCGACTATTGCGCGACAGGTGCGCGTACGTTACTGGCGCTTGTCCTCCAGCGTCAACTCTGCGACGGCCAGTCCGGCCTAGCCTCCGGCTCGCTGGGTGGCCTCTCTGGTTCTACGATCAGGGTCAGGCCGTCGGTCTTGATGATGCGGACGGGCTCCCCCTCTGCTACTCGCTCGCCGGCTGCGGCACGGGCTGTCCAGAGTTCGCCGCCAGCCTGAACCGTGCCAGTGGGATCGAGTGTGCGCGTCACCACTCCCATCTGGCCTACGAGAGGATGCGGCCCCGCCATGACAGGTGCGCGTGGGCTCCGCCAGGCAAGGAACACGATGGCCGCTACGGCCGCAGCAAACGCCGCACCAAGAGTACCGACCAGCCAGAAACTCACACGGAGACTTGGCCCTGAAATGTTGGGCGGGTCTGCTGCGAATGGCTCGAACAGCAGGATGATGCCGATGATGAAGCTGATGATGGAGCCCACCCCAAGGATTCCGTGGCCGGAGAAGTGCAACTCGAGAAGGAACAGCAGCGCCGCGAACATGACGAGCCCGACGCCTGCGTAGTTGACCGGCAGGTTGCCAAACGAGACGAAGGCAAGCGCCAGTGCAATCGCGCCGAATATGCCGGGGAATATCAGTCCGGGGTTGAACAATTCAATCAATAAGCCCAGACTCCCCAGCGTCAGCAGCAAGCCCGAGACATTCGGGTCGGAAATGAAGTTGATGATGCGCTGGACCCAGTTCAAATTCAGGTCTGCGCAGTTCGTCCGCGGCTTCTCGCAGGCGATGCCTGCGGTGTGCAGCGTCACCTGGTTCCCGGTGATGCTCACGACGCGGCCATCGAGCTTCGCTAGCAGATCATTGAGGCCATTCGCTGTCATGTCGACGATATGCGAATCGATGGCCTCTTGAACGGTGTACGACGTCGCCTGGCGGACTGTCGCCTCGAGTTTGTCGGCATTGCGGCCGTACAGCGTCGCGAGGCTGCGTATGAGGGCGGCGGCATCGTTGGTCACCTTGTTCGCAAGCGTCGCGGGCAAGTCTTCACCGGTACCGCTGATCGGCGTGGCCGCGCCGATGTTTGTTCCTGGCGCCATAGCCGCGATGTGCCCCGCGACCGTCACGAACGTGCCGGCCGACCCTGCCCGTGCGCCTGAAGGCCCGACGAAGGTGACGACCGGGATCTTCGAGGCGAGGATGTGCTTCACCATGTCGCGCATCGAGTCGAGGTCGCCTCCAGGAGTATCGATCTCAATGATGGCGAACTGACCTCCGTCACGTTGGGCGCGATCGAGCGAACTCCTCAGGTATCTGGCGTGATTGGGGTCGATATCGCCGTTGACGTGCAACAGGTAAGCGCGGTCGGCAGGAGCCGTGGTCTTAGCGTGCGCGACGACGGGTGCAGCCAGCGCGGCCAGAACCAGCGCCAGATAGAGCGCTAACCGAAGTGTGCGGAATCCCCGGATGGCCCAGGACATGAGCGCATTATAGGCTCCTTCCGGCGAAGCCTTTCCCAGGTGAGATGTCGGGCCGCTTGGTAAGATGAAGGGCGTAGTCGGCCAAGGGGGTGCTCATGGGTCCGTTGCAGGAACTGGCGAAGCAGGGCCAATCGATTTGGATTGACTTCATCGACCGGGGCCTGATCACATCACGACGCCTCGAACAGATGGTCAGGGAAGACGGTGTTGTCGGCATGACCAGCAACCCATCGATCTTCCAGAAGGCCATCGGCGAACAGCCGGACTACGATGAGCCGCTGCGCCGCGCGGTTGCTGAAGACCCATCTCGAAGTGCCACAGCGCTCTTTGAGTCCTTGGCCATCGAGGATATCCGGATGGCAGCCCATGTCCTCCGCCCGGCGTTCGAGCGATCGAACGGCATCGACGGCATGGTGAGCCTGGAGCCTGACCCGACTATCGCCGGCGATACGAAGTCGACGCTGAGCGAGGTGCGGCGGCTATGGGGTCTCGTGGATCGGCCCAACATCTTCATCAAG
>JACQEE010000311.1 GCA_016200725.1 Chloroflexota bacterium | reverse complement strand
GCGAAGGATGTATCGCTGGAAGTGGCGTCGGCGGACTGGGTGCGAGCGATGCTGCCTGCGCGGCCACGCGATGCGAACAAGGGGACCTTCGGCAAGGTGCTCGTCGTCGCCGGGTCGGGCGAGTACATCGGCGCGGCCTACTTGGCCTGCGCGGGTGCAGTGCGCGCTGGCGCAGGACTCGTGACGCTGGCGACGCCGCGAAGCCTCGTACCCGTGGTCGCGTCGCGCATCGCCGAGGTGACGTACCTGCCGCTGCCGGAGAGCGCGCCGGGCGAGGTCAACGGCGCGGAGGGTGCGCGCCTCGCACATCAGGCGCTGCCGAACTACGACGCGCTGCTCATCGGGTGCGGCGTCGGCCAGAAGCCAGGCGCGGTGGAGTTGGTGCGGCAGACGCTCACGGCGATGCCGACGGGCGTCGCGCCGCGTACGGTCATCGACGCGGACGGCCTCAACATCCTGTCGCAACTGGCGAAGTGGTGGGAGCGAGTGCCGCGCAACGCAGTCCTGACGCCGCATCCAGGCGAGATGTCGCGGCTGTCAGGTCAAGCCATCGCCAAGGTGCAGGGCGACCGATTGCAGGCATCGCGCGAGGCGGCGAAGACGTGGAGTAAGACAGTGCTGCTGAAGGGCGCCTACAGCGTCGTCGCGCGGCCGGAAGGGCAGGCGATGATCAATCCGTTCGCCAACGCCGCGCTGGCAACGGCGGGTACCGGCGACGTGCTCGCGGGCATCATCGCCGGTATGCTGGCGCAAGGCCTCGCGCCGTTCGAGGCCGCCGCCGTCGCGGCGTACATCCACGGCGCAGCCGGCGAGCGCGTCGCGGACCAACTCGGTGACACCGGCACCGCGGCGTCGGATCTGTTGACGGAGGTGCCGCGGGCGGTGAAGGGGCTGAGGGGGGGTTAAACCCCACTAGTCCGGCTCTCGACGGCCAGGTTTAACAAACGTCCTCCGCATCACCTGGAGCCGCTTGCGGTCGATTAGGCGTGATCTCGACTTTCCAGCCTCTTTTTTTCAAGTCCTGCCACGAAATAAGCAAGCAGAAGACTCGCGCCCCTAATCTACCGGAGACCTCGCCGCCAGTGGCAGGGATGTGATAGTCTCCCTGACCTCGAAAAAAAGCAGATGCGGCGAAGGTGTAGGTGGTCGTAGGAGGCGGCTCAAAGAGCGGAATCTGCCCGAGGGGCAAGGTCTCTGTGGTTCCCTTGGGCACCAGATAAAGAGAGGTGCCCTCAAGGAAGACGATTACATCGCGACCGGACGAATTCTTGAACGTCACATTAGTCGAACTGTCGGCGCAGGCAGCCGTCGCGGCAACGAGTATCACCAGGAGGAGAAAGATCGCCCGCCAGCGAGTCATGCTCTAGAACGGCGGCTCAGCCGGCAGTAGACACCGCTCGCGGCGGGCGAAGCCGGCCATGTCGCAGCGGCGCAGGTAGGCGTCGCGGACGCGCACATACAACTGGCGATAGGCTTCGTAGCCCTTGTCGATGCGCGTCGCGCCGCCGCCGGCGAGCACGGCGGACGCCTCCATGAAGTGCGGGTTGAGCAGGATCACCACCGCGTGGCTCGTCTCCAGGAAGTCGGCTACCGAATGCAGGCGCTCGGTCTCGTCTTCGCGCTCAGGGCAGTGCTCGAGGAAGTACTTCAGCCGCATCGTGCCGTAGGAGACGTGCCGCGCCTCGTCCTGCATCACGCGTTGGAAGATGATCTTGTCGACCTCCGTCTGGCCGAGGAACTCGGAGAAGCGGAAGAGGTCGAGCACGATGCCTTCGTCGATGAACTGCGTGCTGTACGAGTTGGCGTGGTAGGAGCCATGGATGGCCGCGTTGTCGATCGTGAGCGGCAGCGCCGGCGTGGGCGGCGACGAGTACGAAGGGCCAAGGCCGCCACCGTTGGCGAGTGCGCGCTTGCGGAAGACCTCGAGGTGGCGTGTCTCGTCCATGATCTGCGAGCCGAGGAACAACTTCACTTCGTGATAGGCGTAGCCGATCTTCGAGAGCCAGGCGCCGAGGATGTCGGCGGCGACGAACTCGACGCGGGTGAAGTACGAGCAGATGTGGCAGAGCGCCTTCTCGAGGTCCTTTGGCAGCGGCTCGAGTCGCTCCCACGGTATGTCCTGCGAGGCCGACCACTGGCGCGAGATGGCCTCTTCGTACAGCGACATCACGTTGTCGGCCCAGAGCTGGTGCTTCTTGTTGACGTCGTACCTGTACGGCGTGAGCGGGAAGGCCGAGTCCATGCCGCCGCCGCGGATCTGCTGCGAAGGATAGCCCTCGTCGGGCGGAGGCGCGTCGCCAGCCTCCATGAGGTTCAGAAGCGTGAGGCCGCGTCGCCCAGGCTTCGCCTCGACGCCCCACAGACCCCAGACGCCGCTGCCGTCGCCAGGCTCAGCCGTGAACCACGCGCCGGGAGCGACATCGCCCTCGCGCACCTTCTTGAGATGCGGCAGCGCGCGGAACGCATCCGATGCTTGTTTCGGCGTGACCCTGTCGCTCATGGATCCCTCCACCACCCGTCGTGCAGGCAATCGTAGGGAGAAGGGGGCGCAAGTGTCAAACGGGCTAGCGGACTACGCGGACATCGGCCTTCGTTTTCAGTTGCGCCCACGCGCGTTCGCACGTGAGGGCAGGCAAATCGAGACGAATGGCCAGCGCGAGGCAGGCACGGTCGCCGAGAGAGAGGCCGAAGGGGCGGGTCGCGGGCCAGAGTTCGGCCGTCAGTTCAGCGTCTTCCAATTCGAACGACTCGATGCGGATCTGAGATCGCAAGAGCCGGGTTCTGAGCGAAAGCGGATCCATTCCTCGTTCCAGACGCTTCTGCGCAACCTCGGCGTAGTTCACGGCGGAAATGGCCGACCCGGGAAAGTGGACGGCGATGTCATCGGCGCCAGGTTCGCGGTTAAGCACCGCCAACACTGCCGAAGCGTCGAGCACGTAGGTAAGCGCGTGAATCACGCCTCTTCGTTCTCTCTCCGCGCCTCTTCACGTCGTTCGGCCAAGAGTTCGTCCACCAGACTCACGCCGGGCGGTACATGCTTACTGAATTCTTCCTGCAGACGCCGCAGTGCATTCTGAGGCGTTTCCAGGACAAGCGAGCCATCCTCGGCTCCGGCAGACAGGACCGTTCCTTCCTTGAAACCCAACTGCTCACGAAGCGCTGCAGGTATGACGATACGACCCTGAGGACCCACCTTGACCTGGAAGGCTTGATGCACCCCATCAGGCTCGCGTTTGTGCCACGATCGCTTCTCTTGTGCCATAGTTTCAAAAGTATGGCACGAATTGAAAAATGTGGCAAGAGAATCCTGATCGTGCCACTTTTGAGTCGCTACCGCGCCGCGAGCACTGGCTTCTTGTCCTTCTCCGCCACCTGCACCAGCATCTTCTCCAGCACTTGGCGCCACTTGTTGCCCAGGCGGCGGATGTCGAGTCGGACGCGCGTATTGCCGATGCGCACGCCGTCGCCGTAGGGACGCTGGACGCCGAGGAGGCCGCTCCAGGTGCGGTCGTCGCCCGTGAGGACGAGGTCGCCGGTTTGCTCGGAGATGGAGAGGACACCTGCCTTCGTGGCAAGCAACTTTACTTTGAGCATGAAGAGCAGGTTTTCCACCGGCTCTGGCCAATCGCCGAAGCGGTCGCGCAGTTCGTCGGCAAGGTCGTCTACCTGGGTGGGATCGGTCAGCGCGGCCATGCGCTTGTAGACGCCGAGGCGCGTCGCCAGGTCGGGGATGTACGACTCAGGGACGTGTGCCGCCATTGGCAAGTCGATGACAGGCTGCGGTTGCTTCTGCAGCGCGGCCACCACCGCCTCGGCGCGCTTCTCGGGTGACTCCTTCAACTCAGCGACGGCCTCGGCGAGCAGGCGGACGTAGAGGTCGAAGCCGACGGCGCTGATGTGGCCGTGCTGTTCGGAGCCGAGGAGGTTGCCCGCGCCGCGAATCTCCAGGTCCTTCATGGCGATGCGGAAGCCTGCGCCGAGTTCGGTTGCCGAGAGGATCGTCTTGAGGCGCTTGTCGGCAGTCTCGGTGATCTGGCGTTCGGGCTTGTAGAAGAAGTAGGCATAGGCGCGCGTGGGGCCGCGGCCGACGCGTCCACGCAACTGGTACAACTGCGACAGGCCCATGCGGTCGGCGTCGTTGACGATGAGCGTGTTGACGTTGGGCATGTCCAGGCCTGACTCGATGATGGTCGTGGAGACGAGGACGTCGGCATCGCCGCGGGAGAAGCGGACCATGACGTCCTCGAGTTGGTCCTCGGGCAGCTGGCCGTGACCGACGAGGACGCGCGCCTCGGGGACCAAATGGCGCACGCGCTCGGCGATGGCGCCGATGTTGTAGACGCGATTGTGCACGAAGAAGACCTGGCCGCCGCGCTCGAGTTCGCGCACGATGGCCTCGCGCACCAGCGTTTCGTCGAATTCGGCCACGTACGTCTTGATCGGTAGCCTCTCCTCCGGCGGCGTCTCCATCACGCTCATGTCGCGCACGCCCGCGAGCGCCATGTACAGCGTGCGCGGGATGGGCGTCGCCGACATCGAAAGAACATCGACCTCCTGACGCATGGCCTTGAAGCGCTCCTTGTGCGCCACGCCGAAGCGCTGCTCTTCGTCGATGACCACTAGGCCGAGGTCCTTGAACTGCACGTCCTTCTGCAGCAGGCGGTGCGTGCCGATACAGATGTCCACGCCTCCCGCGGTGAGCGCCTCGACGACGGCATCCTGCTGCTGTGGCGACCTGAAGCGGCTGAGCATCTCCACCTTGACGGGGAAGGGCGCGAGTCGCTCGGTGAAGGTGTTGAAGTGCTGCTGGGCCAGCACGGTCGTGGGGACGAGGATGGCGACCTGCTTGCCCTCCATCACGGCCTTGAACGCGGCGCGCAGAGCGACCTCCGTCTTGCCGTAGCAGACGTCGCCGGTGATGACGCGGTCCATCGGCTTCGGCGACTCCATGTCGTGCTTCACGTCGTTGATGGCGCGCAGTTGGTCGGGCGTCTCGACATAGGGGAACGACGCCTCGACCTCCGCCTGCCACGGCGTGTCGGCCCCGAAGGGATGGCCGTGGACGACCTCGCGGGAAGCGTAGATGGCGAGCAGTTCGCGGGCCATGTGCGCCGTCGAGGCCTTGACCCGTGCCTTGGTGCGCTCCCACTCATGGGTGCCGAGGCGCGTCAGCGATGGCGTTTTGCCGCTCGCGCCGACGTAGGGGCCCACGCGGTCGATCTGGTCGGTGGGCACGAGCAGGCGGTCGCTGCCAGCGTACTCGAGCACGAGGTACTCGCGCTGCCGCTCTCCGTCCTGTCGAGTAGTCGTGCCGGCGAAGCGGCCGACGCCGTAGTCGACGTGTACCACGTAGTCGCCAACGCTGAGTTCAGCCATGAACGACTGGCGCTGGACAGGCCGCTTGCGGAGATAGCGCCGCTGCTTGGTGATGCCGAAGATCTCGGCGTCGGTGAGCAGCACGAGGCGCTCGCCGGGCAGCGACCAACCTTCGGCGAGCGCGCCGTGCACCATCGCGACGCCGCGCGGTGGCGGAAGGGCGATCAGATCAGTGACGACCTCGACGGGGATGTTACGCTCGCGGAACAACTCTGCAAGTCGCGGCGCCTGCTGGCTGACGATGACGATGCGCTGCTCCTGAGCGCGCATCACGTCGACATCCTCGAGCAATACGCGCGTTTGGCCGGCGTAGGAGGGGTTAGTGGCGAAAGGAAACGAGGCGTCGCCGCCAGCGAAGGCGTTGAGAGTGAGCCGTCGCGACGTTTTCTCAACGCGAGCGTGGAGCTCGTCCGGCGCGAGGCACGGCATCGGAAGACCCTTCGGCAGTTCGCCCTCGCTGATGAGACGGTCACGCAACTCGACGGCCTGCGCCTCGAGTTCATCGAGCGTGTGCGTGATGCGGCCAGACTCGTCGATGACGAGCAGGCCGTCGTCGGGCAGGTAATCGAAGGCCGTCGCGGTATTGACGAGGCCGCGATAGAGTTCGATCTCCTCGAACCCAACGCCGTCGGCGAGTTTGCGCAAGTCGCCTTCGAACCTCTCTCGCGCCTCGAATTTTAGAGAAGCGAGATCGAAACTCGTGAGCGAAAGACCGGACGTCAGCAGCACTTCGGTCGCAGGCGTAATAACGACGCGCGGTACATGGTCGAGGGAACGCTGCGTCGCGGGGTCGAACTGGCGGATGCTGTCGACGACATCGCCGAAGAGGTCGATACGCACGGGCTTCGCGCTCGTCGGCGGGTAGATGTCAACGATGCCACCACGCTGGCTGACCTGGCCCGGGATCTCGACGGCCTGGGCCACGTCGTAGCCCATCGCCGTCCAGCGGCGGAGCAGCGCCATCGGCTCTACATGCTCGCCGCGCGAGATGGCGTGCGTCGCCTCGAGGTATCTCGCGGCAACGAGCGTCTTCGCCGCGACGGCGTAGACGGAGGCGATGACCAGCGGCGAGCGAGCGGCCATCGCTGCGAGCGCGCCGAGGCGCTGGTGCACCGTAGAGCGCTCGGAGACGAGGCGCTCGTACGGTAGCGCGTCGGGCTCGGGCAACAGCAGGACGTTGGGGTCGTCGCCATGGTAAGAGGTGATCTGATCGTGGAGACGACGCGCCGCCTCGGGCTTGGCGGTCACGACCAGGATTGGGCGACGCAGCTCCAGCCAGATCGAGGCGAGGACGAGTGGCTTGGCCGCGTCCGGAATCGTGGCGGTAGTCTGCCCCGCTTGGCGTAGCGACCCCGCCAGATCTTTGTAGGCCTGCGTTCTGTCCAGTATTTCGATCAGCGCGGGTAGTCGCATGGCACGGGCAACAACAAATCCCCGCGCCTCGTCGAGGGCGGGGGTCGCGACGGCTCCATTGCAGTCGTCTAGGGCCAATTGTAACAGGGGAGGGGCGCCTCCGCGGCATGTTAGAATCGCCCCAGCGAGGCGGTGTGAGGGGTTTCCGGCGCAATTCGCAACTTGCGCGTTCGCACCGCGAAATGGGAGGTACATCGTGACGACAGCGCCTGTGGCTCAACCCGCGCCCTACCCGATGAGGATCCAGGCCCAGCTCGACGAACCCCTGAACCAGTGGCTCTGGATCGTCAAGTTTGTGCTCATCATTCCGCATCTCGTCGTGCTCTTCTTCCTTGCGATTGGGGCCATCTTGGCCACCGTCGGCGCCTTCTTCGCGGTACTGTTCACGGGGAAATACCCGCGCGGGCTCTTCGACTACAACGTGGGGGTGTTGCGTTGGGGCTGGCGTGTGTCGTTCTACAGTTACAGCGCATTGGGGACGGACAAGTATCCGCCGTTCAGCATGAAACCGGGCGGCTATCCCGCCGACCTTGCCGTCGACTATCCGGAACAATTGCGCAAAGGACTGCCGCTGATTGGCTGGTGGTTGCTCGGAATCCCCCAGTACGCCATCGCGTCCGCCTTCGCAGGCGGGATTGGGCCCCGCTTTGGCGGCGTGACCTTTGTCCTCGTGTTCGTTGGGGTCGTCGTGCTTCTGTTCACGAAGAAGTATCCCAAAGACGTGTTCAAGGTGATCGTCGACCTGAACCGCTGGACCTTTCGCGTCGCCGCTTACGCCTTGTTCATGACCGACAAGTACCCTCCGTTCAGATTCGAAGAGTAGGCGCACATCGACAACGGCCCGGATATCGAGGGGTGCCATGGCTGGACGCTGGATCACGCTGAAGGTGGAGAGTGCGGATATGCGCTGCTACGTCGCGGAGCCCACGGGCGCGGGGCCGCATCCCGGCGTTGCCGTTGCGATGCACGGGATAGGCGTCGACGCGTGGATGGAGCGGACGTGCGAGCGCTTCGCGGGCGCTGGCTATGCCGCGGCCTGCTCAGACCTGTTCCACCGCGAAGGGCCGAACCCGCCGAAGGAGTGGGGGCCGAAGATCAAGAACCTGCGCGACGCGAACATTATCAAGGACATGAACGCGGCCATCGCGTGGCTGCAGGCCAACAAGGCCGTGCGGCGCGACCGCATCGGCGTGACCGGCTACTGTATGGGCGGACGCGTATCGTATCTGATGGCGGCGACGAACCCGGCGCTGAAGGCTGCTGCGGTCTACTACGGCGGCGGCATCAAGAACCCCTGGGGCGACCCGCCGACACCCTTCGACCGCACTAAGGACATCGCCTGTCCCGTGCTCGGCCTCTTCGGCGAGCAGGACACCAACCCGTCGCCAGCCGACGTGAAGGACTTCGACGCCGCGCTCACCCGCCTCGGCAAGCGCCACGAGTTCCACATCTACCAGGGCGTCGGCCACGCCTTCATGATGGAAGAACGCCCGGGTTTCAAGCAGGACGTCTCGGATGACGCGTGGCAGAAAACGATGACGTGGTTCGGGAAGTACTTGAAGGCGTGACTATCCCCCGCTCAGTGCGCCCACGATCCGCACCTCGTCGCTAACCTTGAGGGGCGCGTTCAGGTCGAAAGCCTGCTCGTAGTTCACGAAGAAGCGGATGTGCGGGCGGATGGCGTCCTGCTCGTCGATGACACGGAAGCGGATGCCGGGGTAGCGGCGATCGAGGTCGCGCATCAGGTCGGCGAGCGTCGCGCCCGGCGACTCGACCACAACGGCGCCCCGCGTGTACGAGTGCAGTTGCGTGGGGAGGTGCACCTTCATCGCGAGCGCCCGTGTTTTTTCTCTACCGCGCTGGCTGAGCCAACTCGATAGAGTAAATCTGGGGAAGGTTGCGAGCGATGCAGCGCCAAGACGCGCCTTCGTTCGTGCTTGCCCAGACTTCGCCGCCCGTCGTGCCTGCGTAGACACCGACGGAATCGTGTGCGTCGGTAGTCATGGCCTGCCGGAAGACGGTGAGCCACGCGTTCGAGGCGGGCCATCCCTTGTCTTGGCGCGTCCATGACTTGCCGGCGTTGCGAGTGACGTAGGCGGCGGGTTTTCCGCCGGGGCTGGTGCGCGGCCATACGCTGGTGCCATCCATGGGAAAGACCCATGCTGTGTCGGGGTCGCGAGGGTGAACGGCGATGGGAAAGCCGATGTCGCCAACCGTCTTTGGCATCTTCAGGCCGATGCGCTCCCAGGTATCGCCAGGCCGGTCCAGCCGGTAGATACCTGTGTGCGCCTGCATATAAAGTCGATTTGGCTGGGCCGGATGCATGACGACGCAATGGGGATCGTGGCCTGGGGCGTCTTCAGGCGGATTCTCGATGAAGAAATGCTTCAGCCCTTTGTTCAAGTGCTTCCAGGATTGGCCCTGGTTCTCTGTCTCCAAAACTCCTCCGCTGGACATGCCGACATACATATGCCGCGCGTTGCGAGGATCAATGATGATGGAGTGCATCTTGGGGCCGTCGGGCGTACCGTCTTGCGCGCCACCCGTCCAGGCATCGCGCTTGGGATGCTCGTTGAACCCGGCAACGCCGTCCCACGTGACGCCGCCGTCGTTCGAGCGGAACAGCCCCTGAGGCGACGTGCCGGCATACCAGGCGTTCGGTTCGCTGGCGTGTCCCTGAGTAAGCCAGAAGACATGGTCCACGACGAGGCCCTTCTGTCCTT
>JACQEE010000310.1 GCA_016200725.1 Chloroflexota bacterium | reverse complement strand
CGTAGGCTTCACGCAGGTCACTGGCGGCAGCCGCACCGCCTTCGCGACGGGTATCGCGGCGATCACCTGCGCCGAGGAAATCAAGAAACTCATGAAGGAACGCGCCGCGAAGATCTGGGAGACGCAGGCAGCGGAGATCGACTTCAAAGATGGCGTCTTTATCTCCAAGAAGAACCCCAAGGACAGCCTCACCTTCAAGCAACTGGCAGGTCGCCTTATGCAAACTGGCGGCCCGCTTACCGCGTCGGTGATGACCAACGCGACGGGCGTCGGCTCCTCTTTCGCCGGCACACTCGTCGATGTGGAAGTGGACACGGAGACGGGCAAAGTCGACGTGATTCGTGCGACCGGCGTGCAGGACGTCGGCCAGGCGGCGCACCCCTCCTACGTCGAGGGCCAGGTGCAGGGCGGCACGGTGCAAGGCATCGGCTGGGCGCTCAACGAAGAGTACTTCTACAACGACCAGGGCGTGATGGCCAACTCGTCGTTCCTCGACTACCGCATGCCGACGAGTCTCGACCTGCCGATGGTGGACGCGGTGCTGGTGCAGGTGCCGAATCCAGGCCACCCCTTCGGCCTGCGTGGTGTGGGTGAGGTCTCGATCGTACCGCCGATGGCTGCGGTCGCCAACGCAGTCCACAACGCCATCGGCACGCGGATGGGCCATTTGCCGATTACCCCCGGCAGCGTGGTCAAGGCGCTTCAAAAGAAATGACGGCGAAGCCGTCATCCTGAGTCCGCGAAGGATCCGGGGTGGGGGCATCATGGCTACGGTGTTCATACCGTCGCTGCTGCGGCGGCTGACGAACCAGCAGGACCGGGTCACGATCCCCGGCGCGACGCTGCGCCAGATCATCAACAACCTCGATCAGGCCTATCCCGGCATGAAGACGGAGTTGATGGCCGACGGCGACATCAAGCCCGGCATCGCCGTGGCCATCGATGGCGAGACCAACCACCTGGGGCTGCTCGAGCGCGTCGGCGAGAACTCCGAAGTGCACTTCATCCCCGCGATAGGCGGAGGCAGAGGGCCGAACGGAATGGCCGTCGACGTACAGACCGAGACGTTGATTGCGAGGCCGCTGGAACAGGTTGCCGCTTTTGCGGCCGATCCGGCGAATGCCCCGAAGTGGTACGTCAACATCAAGGCAGCAGAGTTAAAGACGCCGCTCCCGCTCGCCCAGGGTTCCAAGGTCGCCTTCATAGCTCGCTTCCTCGGTCGACGCCTCGCCTACACCTATGAGTTCGTTGAGTTCGTGCCTGGCGAGCGACTCGTGATGCGAACCGCAGAAGGTCCCTTTCCCATGGAGACCACGTACACATGGCAACCCGCGGCAAACGGGGCCACGCGGATGACGCTTCGCAATCGCGGGGAGCCGCGTGGCTTCTCCAGGCTGTTCGCGCCGTTCATGGCCCTGGCGATGCGCCGCGCGAACCGAAAGGACTTGGCGCGACTCAAGGCACTGCTGGAGAAGGCTTAGGCCTACTTCGCTCCCACCGGTATCCCCGGTATCTTCAGGCGGATGCGGCAGATCGCGGTGAGGCTGGCGAGGTATAGCGTGCGCCAGTCGTCGTCGCCCCAGCCGATGTTGGCGATGTGGCCGAGTTTGAGGCGCCCGAGGAACTTCCCCTTGCTCGTGTAGATGTGGATGCAGCCCGGGCCGGTGCAGTAAACGTTCCCTTCCACATCGATCTTCATGCCGTCGGGCGCGCCGGGGCCATCGCCGGTGAGTTGCGCGAAGACACGGCCATTCTCCAGCATGCCATCCTTCTTCACGTCGAAGGCGCGAATGTGACCTTTCATCGTGTCGTCGACGTAGAGCACCGACTCGTCTGGCGAGAAGGCGAGGCCGTTCGGCCCCGAGAAGTCTTTCGCCACGGGTGTCAACTGACCGTCGGTGCCCGCGCGCCAGACGCCGTTGAAGTCGAATTCCTTGGGGGCCTGCGCGCCGATGCGGTCGTTACGCAGGCCGAAATCGGGGTCGCTGAAGTAGGTGGCGCCGTCAGACTTGCTTACCACGTCGTTGGGGCTGTTGAGGCGATTGCCGTCGATGCCGCGGGCGATGGCTACGACTTTGCCATCGGCCTCCGTCCGCGAGACGCGTCGCCCGACGTGCTCGCAGGCGATGAGGCGTCCCTGGCGGTCGAGGGTGAGGCCGTTCGACTTGAACGAGGGCTCGCGGTAGACGGAGGCGCCTTCCTTCGGCGACCACTTGTGGATGCGACCAGCCGGGATGTCGCTGAAGAGCAGGTAGCCGCCCTGGCGCACCCAGACAGGCCCTTCGGTGAACATGAAACCGTCTGCCAATTTCTCGTACTTGAGGTCAGGCCCGGCGATGTGGTCGAGGGCAGCGTCGGCGCGTTCGATGACAGTCATGGACGCCTCCAGGTGCGCGAAGGTGGCGGGAGCATAGCAACAGGGGAAAGGTCGGTCAAACCTTCAAACGTTCATCTTCTGCGAAACGATCCCTCGTTGCTCGAGACTCTGCATTGCCTCTCGATTCAGTGAAAGCATCTCGCTGAACACATACCCGTTGTCCTCGCCAAGGGTGGGCGCGGGTTTCCAGGGTCGGACGGGCGTCTTCGAGAGGTGAGCGGGGAAACCGTAGTAGGGATACTTGCCGCCGTTGACCGGGCGATCGATCCACCAGAGGAACTCGCGGTGCTTCAACTGCGGGTCGTCGACGATCGTGGCGTGGTTGATCGTAGCGCCGGCGGGCACCCCGCGCCGCTGCAGGACCGTCATGGCGTCGTGGGCATCGTGGAGACGGGTCCACGCCTCGATCGGCTCGCGCAGGGTGGCTTCGTTATTCGAGCGGCTGAGGAGATCCGCGAAGCGCGGATCGCTGATCAATTCGGGATGGCCGATCGTTTCACAGAGCGCTCGGAATTGATCGTCGTTCTGCACGGCGATGGCGAGCCACGAATCGTTGCCTTGGCAGCGGAATGCTCCGTGCGGCGAGGAGGCGAGATGCTTGTTGGCGTGCCGCTCCCTGACTTGGCCGCTCATGGTGTACTCAAGCACCGTGCCTGCGTTGACCAGCGCGACACCCTCGGTGGTCGACAGATCGATGCGCTGCCCCTGCCCCGTGCGACGCCGATGCTCGAGCGCTGTCACGACGGCGATAGCGCCGAACATGCCGGCGATGGGGTCAGGCATGGCCGCGTGCCCGATGGGCTCGGTGTCGGGGTAGCCGCTGATGTAGGTGATCCCGGCGGCCTGCTCGAACTGCGGCCCGAACCCGACGTACTGCTCCCACGGGCCGCCCTCGCCGAAGCCGAGCATAGAGAGCATGATCACGCTGGGGTTGACCCTTCGAATGCGCGAGTAGGTGACTCCGAGATTCCGTGCCGCCCGCGCGCTCAGGTTAATGGCGACGACGTCGCTCACGGCGATGATTTGGTCGAGCAGCGCTGCTCCATCGGGAGTCGCCAGGTCTAATGTGCAGCCTCTCTTGTTCACGTTCGTGCCGTTGAAGAGCGGCATCCATTCCCAGAAGTTGTCGTGGCCGTGTCCGCCGGAGCGCTGGCTATCGCCGCGCCCCGGAGGCTCGACCTTGATGACCTCGGCCCCGAAGTGGGCGAGGTATTCGGTGGCGAACGGGCCTGCCCAGAAGTGGGTGAGATCGCAGACGCGGATGCCGGTGAGGGGCATGGCCATTACACGACACCCTGCTCGGAGAGCGCGGTGAGATCGACCTTCGAGAAGCCGAGCCGGTTGCAGTAGACCTCGAGGTTGTGTTGGCCGAGGACAGGGGCGGGGGCCGCGAGTTGCCACGGCGTCTGGTCCAGAGCAAAGGGGCGCCCGGGCGCCATGACCTCTCCGGTCTCTTCGGTGCCGATGTCGGCGAAGAACTGGCGAGCGTGGAACTGCGGGTTCTCGACCATGTCTCGAGCGCTGGCGACTTTGATGATTGGGACGCGCAGTTCTTGCCCCGTTCGGACTGCTTGTTCGCAGGTGTGTTTCTTGAACCACGGACGGATCAGTGCCATAGCCTCTGTGGCGTGCTGCAGCCGAGCGGCCGGCATGGCGAACCTCGCGTCTTCTGTTAACTCAGGCCTGCCGACGAGCACGGCAAACGACTCCCACTGGTGCTGCAGTTGGGGGTAGAAGCCAACGTAGCCGTCCTTGCACTCGACGATGCTTATCGGGAAGCGATTGCCTGAGCGCGGGGCGAGGGTCTTGTGGTAGGCGTACATGAGCGCGTTCGAGGGCATCATGGTGATGAACGACTCCAGGACGGAGAGGTCGACGGACTGGCCGTGCAAAGCATGCCGGCCAAACAGGCAGCAGATGGTCGTGGCGCAGGCGTGGAGCCCGGCGACGTATTCGCTCAGGTCGTCGCCGACGCGGACCGGCTCGCGGTCGGGCAGGCCCGAACTCACCAGCATGCAGGACATCGCCCAGTGGACGAGGTCGGAGGCCTGATAGTCGCGGTAAGGACCGCTCTGGCCGAAGTCGCTGATCGACGTAACGAGCAGGTGCGGCAGGGCAGCCTCCAAGGCCTGGGCGTCCAGTCCCCAGGGCGCGAGGCTTCCGGGCGCGGTCCCCTCGACGAAGGCGTCGGCGTCGCCGAGGAGCCGCTTCAGGATGCGGGCGCCTGTCTCGGTAGCCGGGTCGAGAGTGACGCTTTTCTTGTTCGTGTTCAGGAAGAGGTGCAGCCCGCCGCCGTTCGCCGATGTGCGGTTGTCCTTGAATGGCCCCAGACGACGCTCCGGGGCTCCGGCGACTCGAGGCTCGACCTTGATGACCTCGGCGCCGAAGTCGGCGAGCACCTTGGTGCAGAAGGCTACCGCGATGCGACCGCTGAGTTCGACAACTTTCAGATGCGAGAGGGCACGAGCGTTGTTCATCTGGTTTTGCGCGCGTAGCGAGGCGGTGTTCGGTGCGCAACGAGTGCGCGGGTGGCGGGAGCATAGCGCCGTCCTACCGATGGGTCAAACAGTGTGCTGTCACTCTTGGCCGGATGGAGGGAGCGACCTACCGTGATGGCCGAGTCTTTCGGAGGGCGTCATGGCGTTGTCGATTCGCCGCGCGGAGGAGCGCGACCTGCCGCGCATCCTCGAACTGTACGAGCAGTTGGCGCTGCACGGCGGCGCGACGCCTCCCGGCCAATGGCGGTCGCTGTTGCCGGCGTTCAAGCGCATCCAGGTGGACAGGCAGCAGCAACTCGTCGTGCTCGAGGACGGTGGGCGCGTCGTCGGGACGCTGGCGCTGATCATCGTGCCGAACCTGAGCCACGGCGGCGCACCGTGGTCGGAGGTGGAGAATGTGGTGGTCGAGGAGTCGGTGCGCGGCAAGGGGTACGGGCGGGCGCTGATGGAGTGGGCGGAGAACGAGGCGAAGCGTCAGGGCTGTTACAAGATGCAGTTGCAGAGTCATGCGCTGCGGCAAGAGGCGCACAAGTTCTATGAGCGTCTCGGGTTTGGATCGCCCGCCAGAGGCTTTCGGAAGTATTACAAGGGCGATGGCTGAACGCGAGTCGAAATTGCTGCGAGCCCGACCTTCTATGCGAACATCTACTGAGTTCACTTCCTGAAGGGGTATCTACGGCTATGCGGGCATCTACTGACGTCACGCCTTGACGGGATAATTGCTTGAGTAGATAGTGTTTCCCGCGGATCAGTAATCGCGGCGACCAGGACGCGCACAGCGGCCGTATTTCGAACGTTGGACCGTGCACGACCAAGATCCGCTTCAGAGACGCCACATGAAACGAACCTGGCTGCCGGTGGTTGCAATCGGACTGGTCTGTGCCCGATGGGGCCGACCCCGACGGGGACGCCGGAACCTACTTCAACGCCCACCGCGACGCCCACCGGACCGCCGGTCGCAGTGGCGCCGCCAGTGTTTCTCTTGAGGTGGGGCGCTACCTTAGGCGCCGGCCAGTTCCTCTCCCCTCTTGGCGTGGCCGTGGATGACCAGGGGAACGTTTACGTCTCCGATGCCGAGAACGCTACGATTCAGAAGTTCACCAGCACCGGAGTCTTCCTCGCCAAGTGGGGAAGCGCGGGCTCCGATGCCGGCCAGTTCAGGATCCCATTCGCCATGGCTGTGGATGTCTATGGGCAGGTTTACGTCGCCGATGCCGGCAACTACCGCATCCAGAAGTTTTCCGGCAGCGGGGCTTTCCTTACTCAATGGGGGAGCGAAGGCTCCAACAACGGTCAGTTCGAGACCCTTTCGGGCTTGGCCGTGGATAGCGAGGGGAACGTCTACGCCGCCGATGCCGGCAACTACCGCATCCAGAAGTTCAGCGCCAGCGGCGTCTTCCTCGGTAAGTGGGGAAGCGCAGGCTCGGAAAACGGTCAGTTCAAGAACCTTGCAGGCGTGGCGGTGGATGGCCAGGGGAACGTCTACGCCGCCGACTCTGGCGCCCACCGCATCCGGAAGTTCACCAACACCGGCGACTTTCTCGCCACATGGGGAAGCGAAGGCTTTGGTGACGGCCAGTTCCAGAACCCCTTGGGAGTGGGTGTGGATGGCCAGGGAAACGTCTACGTCGTCGATTCGGAACTTGCCCGCATCGAGAAGTTCACCAGCTGTGGCGCCTTCCTCACTCAATGGGGAGAAGTGGGCTCCGGTGATAGCCAGTTCCGGAATCCCTATGGCGTGGCAGTGGACGGCCAAGGAAACGTCTACGTTGTCGACCGTGGGAACAATCGTGTCGAGAAGTTCAGCAGCACCGGTAAGTTCCTCGTCAAGTGGGGTCGCGACCTCTCCGAAAGGAGTCAGTTCGTCTCCCCGTCGGGGATGGGCGTAGACGGCGAGGGGAACGTCTACGTATCTGACCGTAAAGATCACAGCATCAAGAAGTTCAGCAGCAGCGGCGTATTCCTTACTGCGTGGGGAGGCGAAGGCTCCGGCATTGGCCAGTTCAAGAACCCCTTTGGCGTGGCCGTGGATTTCCACAGGCAGGTTTACGTCGCCGACCGTGACAACGCCCGCATCGTGAAGTTCACTGGCGACGGCGCGTACCTCGACCAGTGGGGAAGCGCAGGCTCCACCGACGGCAAGTTTATCTTCCCTTATGGCGTGGCTGTAGATGGCCAGGGGA
>JACQEE010000294.1 GCA_016200725.1 Chloroflexota bacterium | reverse complement strand
TTGGTCAACCCCTCGATCATCGCGATGGCCTTCTTGGAGGCCTCTTCGGACGTCGCGCCGATGAACACGCTGCCATCGTCCTCGATGTCCACGCTCGCGCCCGTCTGCTCGATGATCGAGCGGATCATGCGGCCGCCGGGGCCAATGACCGCGCCGATCTTCTCGGTGTCGATCTTGATGCGCGTCATGCGCGGTGCGTACTTGCTCAACTCAGGCCGCGTCTGCGCGAGCGTCTCGCGCATCTTGCCCATGATGAACATGCGGGCGTCCTTGGCCTGCGTGAGTGCCTGCGCCAGCACGTGGAAGCCGATGCCCGTCACCTTCATGTCCATCTGCAGCGCGGTGACGCCTGCCTCGGTGCCCGCGACCTTGAAGTCCATGTCGCCGAGGTGGTCTTCCATACCCATGATGTCGGTGAGCACGGCGAACTGGTCGCCATCGCCCTTCACGAGGCCCATTGCGATGCCTGCGACCGGCGCCTTGATCGGTACGCCAGCGTCCATCAGCGAGAGCGTGCTCGCGCACACGCTCGCCATCGACGTGCTTCCGTTCGAACTCAGCACCTCGGACACCACGCGCAGGGTGTACGGGAACTCTTCTTCGGTGGGGATCACAGCCAGCAGCGCACGCTCGGCCAGTGCTCCGTGGCCAACCTCGCGGCGCCCGGTGCCCCCGATGCGCTTCGCCTCGCCCGTCGCGAACGGCGGCATGTTGTAGTGGTGCATGTACCGCTTGAACTCTTCGATGCCCAGGCCATCGAGTTTCTGCTTATCGCCGATCGAGCCGAGCGTGGTAATCGAGAGCACCTGCGTCTCGCCGCGGTTGAACAGCCCCGTGCCGTGAGTGCGCGGCAGGAGACCTACCGAGCACGAAATCTTGCGTATCTCACCTGTCTTGCGCCCATCCGGCCGTAGGCCGTGCTGCAGGATGCGGTCGCGCACTTCCTTCTTGAAGAGGGTCTCGAACGCTTCGTCCACTTGCTCTGGAGGATACTGCGTCCCCAGTTTGCCTATGAGGTCGGCCTTGAGATTGCGCTCGCCCTCTTCCCGCTCGGTTTTCAGGCCGGGCTTGTAGAGGAACTGCTCCACGCGGCCGTGCATCAACTTCGCGACCGCCGCCTCAACCTCTGCTGGTACCGGCGCCGGCTTCTCGACCGAGAACTTCGGCTTGCCGACCGCCTTCACTACCTCTTCGATGAGGCCGATGACTTCGCCGTTGATGATCTGCGCCATCTTCATGCCCTGGAGCAGGATCTCCTCGGACACTTCCTTAGCACCCGCCTCGACCATCACCACCGCGTCTTTCGTCCCGGCGACCACCAACTCGAGCTTGCTGGCCGCGTACTGCTGCTGTGTGGGGTTCACCACCAGCCGCCCATCAACGTAGCCAATGCGCGTGCCGCTGATGGGGCCGTTCCACGGGATGTCGGAGATCGCCAGCGCCGCCGATGCGCCAATCATGCCGATGATGTCCGGCGAGTTCTCCCGGTCTGCGGAGAGCGCCGTCATGATCACCTGTACGTCGTTCCGCAGTCCCTTAGGGAAGAGCGGGCGCAGCGGGCGGTCCGTGAGACGCATCGTGAGCGTCGCGTCCGTCGTCGGGCGGCCTTCGCGGCGGAAGAAACTGCCAGGGATCCTGCCCGCCGCGTAGAGCCGTTCCTCGTAGTCCACCGTGAGCGGCAGGAAATCGATGCCCTCGCGGGGTTTCACCGAGGCGACCGCCGTTACCAGCACAATCGTGTCGCCGTAGCGCACCGTGACTGCACCGTTGGCCTGGGCTGCAAAGGTGCCCGTCTCGATACGGAGGGTACGACCGCCAATCTCGCGTTCAAAAATATGCGACATGCAAAACCATCCTTCTAAGGGGAAGACCGTGGAGAAAAGAAAAAGCCCCGCGTCGCTGCGAGGCTTATCTGCGGAGACCGAGTCGCTGCACGAGCGCGCGATAGCGCTCAATGTCCTCTCGATGGAGGTAACTTAGCATCCGCCGCCGCTGCCCAACCAGCATGAACAGCCCGCGGCGCGAATGGTGGTCGTTCTTGTGCGCTCGAAGGTGTTCCGTGATCTCGTTGATCCGACTCGTCTGAAGGGCTATCTGTACCTCGGCGCTGCCAGTGTCGCCGGGGTGCCGTGCGTGGTCACGCAGGACGGCTGTTTTCGTCTCCTTGTCCAACGTCCTCTACACCTTTTCCTTACTCTTTTTTATTCCCGGTCAGTATACCACACGACTCGACTGCCGCAACCATCTGCTGGCGTGGGTTCTCCTCTGACTTTGTTGGCGGCGTAGGCCGCTTCGGCTCTGATACCCCTGATAGAACGCCCTCGTCATGGGTGTCCTCGTGCCGCGAATCATCCTCGCCTACGAGCCTGTCTCTCCCGAGTCCTTCCCGCCGTGGTTCGACTCCGAGATATTTCCCGGCGTCACCGTCCGCCTCAAGTCCAAGCGGGTGCGCCTACTCAGCAGGAGGGAGCAAGTGAGGCTCCACCCGCTGTTCCACCAAGCGCCCATACCGCCCGACGTGCGGTGCAAGGGCTGCGAGTCGCAGCGGCTCCAGCGGTTCGGCAAGTACAACAACGTCCAACGCTACCGCTGCCTTGATTGCGGCATCACCTTCATGGACAACAAGGCCCTGCGCTACATGAAAGTGTCCATCCCTGCCGTCGCCGACGCCGTGTCCCTGTTCTACGAGGGCCTATCTCTCGCCGCCATCCAGCGGCAACTCCGGCAGACCTACGGCATCTACCCTTCGGACTCCAATGTCTACGCCTGGGTCGTGCGCTTCACCAAACAGGCCGCGAGTGCGGCAGAGGGCATGACGGCGCACGTCGGGAACGTCTGGGTGGCCGACGAGACGGTACTAAAAATAGGAGGTGAGAATGTCTGGTTCTGGGACTTGATCGACGAGCGTACGCGCTTCCTGCTCGCGTCGCACCTAACGCCCAGCCGCTTCACCACGGATGCTCAGACCCTTATGGAGCGAGCGGCGGAGCGGGCCGGAAAAGTACCGAGGGTGGTCGTCACCGACAAGTTGCGGGCCTATCTCGACGGCGTCGAGAAAACGTTCGGTGCAAATACGCTGCATGTTCAGTCCCGGGGCTTCACTATCCAGCCGAACACCAACCTTATCGAGCGGTTCCACGGCACGTTGAAAGGCCGCGCCAAAGTCATGCGCGGCCTGAAAAAGCGCGAGACTGCCCGTCTGTTCTTGGGCGGGTGGCTCATCTACTACAACTACTTCCGCCCACATGAGGCATTGCGGAACAAGACCCCTGGTGAAGTGGCGAGGGTGTCGTTCCCGTACCGAGGGTGGGCGGATGTCGTGAGGAGCGAAACCTTTGAGTAGTATTCAGCCGTCCGAAAAAGCGAAGCAGGTGGTCGCGGACTGCCTGTTCATCCAAGAGCAACTTCGGCAGGTTATCTCCGATAAGCATGAATTGGAGCGTGCGGTGCTTACCCTGCTACCTCATGTGCATCCTATCGTCCACGAATACGTTGGCGTCAAAGCCGATGACTATGCGCTTCGCGACGATGGACTCCCAATGCGCGGGGAATCTCCACCCTGAGAACATCGGACAGTCCAGTAATGATGCCCTCTGTAACGGTAGGCTCATCTTCTAGCGCGTCTCCAACGTCATGAATGGAACGGACAACAGCGGAGATCGCGGCGCTCAGTTCTGGCAATCCTTGTACGCCAAGTGCGCCGGACAGAGAAGTAGCAACGCTCACGGATGCCTTCTGGACTTTCGGTCGCGTCGAACGAACGAGTGCCTTCTGTAGGCTTAGACGCACCAACTCCTGTGAACCTGTAGTATCCATTACCCGCCTCCTTCTTCAGAGGCGAGTATAGGGAGCGACTAGCCATTGTTCAACAACTTTAGAGGAGAACCCTGGCGTGCCACGGGGCGGAACGTCTAGGCGACTCTGCCAATCATCCGCTTTTTCACATCGAGCAGCACCAGC
>JACQEE010000292.1 GCA_016200725.1 Chloroflexota bacterium | reverse complement strand
AGGAGGCCGTCGTAGGGCTGAGTGTTGGGCTTGAAGCCGACGTAGACGAAGACGCCGCCGGCAGGGAGATCGCGCTTTTCTTGAGTTTTCACATTGTGCACGCTAACGCTCTCGACCTTGTCCTTGCCGTTGATCGAGTCGACGACGGTGTCCCAAATGAACTGCATCTTAGGGTTGGAGCGGGCGCGCTCCTGAAGTAGTTTGGTCGCGCGGAGTGAATCGCGGCGATGGACGAGGGTGACACTCTTGCACATGCGCGTGAGGTAGACGCCTTCCTCGACGGCGGAGTCGCCGCCGCCAACCACGACGACGTCCTGGCCGGTGAAGAAGTTGCCGTCGCAGGTGGCGCAGTAGGAGACGCCGCGGGCCTCGAGTTCCTTCTCGCCGGGGACGCCCAGGTGCACGTGGTCGCCGCCGGCGGTGATGATAATCGAGCGGGCTAGGAACTCCTCGTCGGCGGTGCGGACGACCATCGGTCGATTTTGCGCGTCGATGGAGGTCACTTCGCCGAAGGTATATTCAAGGCCGAACTTGCTGGCCTGCTCCTCGCATGCTGTGACCAGTTCGACGCCGGTGATGCCGTTGGGGAAGCCCGGGTAGTTCTCGATGGCGTCCGTGTTGATGATTTGCCCACCGAGGACGGTACGCTCGATAAGCAGCGTCTTGAGTTTGGCGCGGACGGTGTACAGACCGGCGCTTAGTCCGGCGACACCGCCGCCGATAATGACAACGTCTTTCACTTCGGGCACAGAACACTCCTATAACTAGGACACGTGTCCATTCTATCTATTGGATGCGAGCCGCGCCGGTCGCGTCACCAACCCTAACCCTTGCCCCTTCCCTCAAGGGAAGGGGGAGAGCTGGCTCCTAGGTCTTGCCCTTGAGTTCGTCGGCCAGCAATTGGGCGACCTCCGGGCGAGTGAACTCGACGGGCGGAATCTCGCCGCGGCCGAGCATAGTGCGCACCTGAGTGCCGCTCAACGTGACATGGTTGGTGTTGTCGTGCGGACAGGTCTTCGCTGAGGCCATGCCGCCGCACTTGCGACAGAAGAAGGTGTGCTCGAAGAAGAGCGGCGTGATGTCGAGGTCTTCGGGCTTGAAGTCGTCGAAGATGCGCTGGGCGTCATACGTCCCGTAATAGTTGCCGACGCCGGCGTGGTCGCGGCCGACGATGAAATGCGTGCAGCCGTAGTTCTTGCGGACGAGCGCGTGGAAGATCGCCTCGCGAGGGCCGGCGTAGCGCATCGCAGCGGGGAAGACGCCGAGGACCGTACGGCCTTGAGGATAGTAGAGCGAGAGCAACTTGACGTAACTGTGCATGCGCACGTCGGCGGAGATGTCGTCGCCCTTGGTCTCGCCGACGAGCGGGTGGACGAAGAGGCCATCGACGACTTCCAACGCGACTTTCTGGATGTACTCATGCGCGCGGTGGATGGGGTTGCGCGTCTGGAAGGCGACGATGCGCCGCCAGCCGCGCTCCTGGAAGAGCGCACGGGTCTGCGAAGGCGTTCGCTGGAACTCGGGGTACTTCCGTGTCGAGGCGGGGTGGTTCACGAGCCAGACGTCGCCGGCTAGGAGGACATCGCCCTGCTGCTTGACACGGGCGACGCCGGGATGCGCGTCGTCCGTGGTGCGATAGACGTTCTGGGCTTCACGCTGCTTGTCGTAGGTGTACTTCTCAGAGACCGTCAGCAGGGCGAGAATGGTATCGCCATCGTAAAGTGCAACTTCCTGGCCAACCTTGATGCTCGCCGCCTCGTCCGTCGTGACCGCGAGCGTCACCGGCAGCGACCAAACAAGGCCGTTCGTGAGGCGGGCTTCGTCCACGACGCGACGGTAGTCGGCGCTGTTCATGAAGCCTTTGAGAGGGCTGAAGCCGCCGATGGCGATCAGTTCGAGGTCGGAGACCGGCACTGGAGGAAGGGCGATCTTCCTGAGCGAGGCTGCGCGCTTGATCGCCTCGTCGCGCTGCTTACCCGTAAGTTCTCGATTGACGAGCGCGCCACCGTGCGGCTTGATCGAAGGCACAGATTTAGCCGAGGACGTAGTCATGAGGGGTGAATGCTCCCGTGAAATGATCCGAGGCGCCATTATACCAGGAGACTGGCAGACTCTCAGGAGTGCCATCGCAATGCCGGGGCAGGCGTCTTATGATGGTGCGGTTATTTTTGCTTGGCGTTCAGCGGCCAACCACACAGCGCAACTCCCGAAGCGGCACTACACATGACCTATCCCCCCTCGACCACGTACCCGACCATCGCCTACTTCTCGATGGAAATCGGCCTGGAGCCTTCGATACCGACGTACAGCGGCGGCCTGGGTGTGCTGGCAGGCGACACGCTCCGCGCGGCGGCGGACTACGGGCTGCCGATGGTGGCGGTAACGCTAGCCCATCGCAAGGGGTACTTCCACCAGCGCATCGACCCGAGGGGCGTGCAGCAGGAGACGCCGCACGTGTGGTGGCCGGAGCAGCGTCTGCAGGAGGCGGCGTCTCGGGTCCGCGTGCGCATCGAGGGGCGGGACGTGACGATCCGCGCATGGCGGTATGAGGTGCGAGGCGCTCGCGGCAACGCCATCCCGGTGCTCCTGCTCGACACGCAGTTGCCGGAGAATAGCGTGTGGGACCAGGCGCTGACCGATCAACTCTACGGTGGCGATCTGCGCTATCGCCTATGCCAGGAGGTCGTGCTCGGGTATGGCGGGATCGCGATGCTGCGCGAGCTTGGGTACAGCGGCGCGCAGGTATACCACATGACCGAGGGGCACTCTGCGCTGCTGGCACTGGCGCTGCTCGAGGCGCGACTCAACGGGCAGGGGCTGTCCACGGCGACGAAGCAGGACCGCGAGGCGGTGCGGCGGTGCTGCGTTTTCACGACGCACACGCCGGTGCCCGCGGGGCACGATCAGTTTCCGGCGTCGCTCGTGAGCCAGGCGCTCGGTCAGGACAGGGCGTCGGCGCTCAAGGCACAGGGTGATATGCCACAGGATGTGCTCAACCTCACGCGGCTGGCGCTCGGGTTTTCGCGCTACGTGAATGCCGTCTCGATGCGTCACGAGGAAGTCTCTCGCGCGATGTTCCCTGGGCAAATGATCGATGCGATCACGAACGGCGTCCATGCACCGACGTGGGCCGCGCAGCCCATCGCTGAACTCTTTGATCGCTATATCCCCGAGTGGCGTCACGACAACCGCTATCTCCGGTACGCCATCAGCATCCCAGTGCAAGAACTCTATCGAGCGCACAAGCAGGCGAAGCGCGACCTGCTCGCCGAGGTGGAACGGCGCACTGGGACGCGCTTCGAGCCATCGCGGCTGACGATCGGCTTCGCTAGGCGGTCGACGCCATACAAGCGCGCCGATCTGTTGTTCATCGATCCCGCACGGCTTCGGCGCATCGCGCAGGCAGCGGGGCCGATCCAGGTGGTCTACGGCGGCAAGGCGCATCCGAACGATGAGGGCGGGAAGGCGCTGATCCGCCACATCTACGAAGTGGCAGCTGAGTTGCGGGAGGTCATTCCCATCGTCTACGTCGAGGACTACGACATGACGATGGGGCGCATGATCTGCTCCGGTGTGGACGTTTGGCTGAACACACCGAAGAAGCCATTGGAGGCGTCGGGCACCAGCGGCATGAAGGCCGCGCTGAACGGCGTACCGAGCCTGAGCGTACTCGACGGCTGGTGGGTGGAAGGGTGCGTCGAGGGTGTGACTGGATGGGCCATCGGGGGCTCCTGGGACCTGTCGGGAGCCGAGGACACGACGGAGAGCGACTCGCTGTACGAGAAACTCGAGCACGTGATCGTGCCGATGTTCTACGACCGGCCACAGGCGTGGGCCACCATCATGCGCTCGGCCATCGCGATGAACGGATCGTACTTCAACGCGCAGCGGATGGTGTCGCAGTACCTCGAGAATGCCTACATGACTAGCGGGGAGTAGCGCTGCAGACAGTCGGTTAGTGAATAATCTTCTCGCCGACCAGGCGCTCGAACTCGGGCTTGGGCAAGCCAATCAGTTCGTGGTAGATGCGCTCGTTGTCCTGGCCGATGATGGGGCAGTCGCGCCAGATGACTCCCGGGGTGTCGCTCATCTTCCAGTGGATGCCGTAGATCGTTTCGCGGCCCAGCGGGTGCTGGCGTTCGAGCCAGGCGTGGCGGGCTTTCCAGTGAGGGTCCTCATAGAGATCGCGTGACCCGGCGACGGGGAAGGCGGCGACGCCCTCGGCCTGCAGCAGCATGGCGGCGCGGTTATGCGTGTATTGTCGTGTCCACTGCTCGATAAGTGCATCAAGGGCGGCTTCGTTGCGCTTGCGGCGGAACTTGTCGGCGAAGCGCGGATCGCTGGCCCACGCTGGGCCGCCGAGCGCGCGGAGCAGGCCCTGCCATTCGGCCTCGGTATAGACGGCGACGCTCACCCAGTTGTCGTCGCCTGAGCAGCGGTAGACGTTGTGGGGGACGCAGACGTCGCTGAGGTTGCCAGTTGGTCGAGCGATGCGCTGGTTCCACTGGTAGTCGAGGAAGAGCGGGCCGAGCGTGGTGGTCATGCCTTCCCACTGGCTATAGTCAATGTATCGCCCCTCGCCTGTCTGGTTGCGATGCCGCAGTGCAGCCAGGACGGCATAGGCGCCAAAGACGCCGCCGAGCGGATCGGGCAGCGCGACGCCGAAGGGGATAGGCCTATCGTTGTAGTAGCCGTTCACACCGTCCAAGCCGGCGAGCGCGCCGAGCACCGTGCCATAGGTATTGATCTTGTGGAGCGGCCCCCATTGGCCGGCGGCAGAGGCCGAGATCATGATGAGGTCGGGCTTGATTCTCCGCAGCGTCTCGTAGTCGAGGCCCAGTTTCGCCATCGTGCCAGGCGTCCAGTTCTCGGCGACCACGTCGCTCTCGCGGATGAGATCGCGGATGAGGTCGCGGCCGCGCGGCGTACCGAGGTTCACAGTCAGCCCGTAGTTGTTGCGGCTAAGGTTGTGCGCCCAGAGACAGTGGTCGGGCTCTTCGATGCCGTTGAGGAAGGGCGCGAGGCCCTTGAGCACCTCGAGGCGGCCTTTGGATTCGATCTTAATCACCTCAGCGCCGAAGTCGCCAAGCAGATGCGTGATGACGGCGCAGACCCAGTACCAGCCGAAGTTGAGGACGCGCAGGCTTTTGAGCGGCTGGATGTGCTCGGTTGCTGGAGGCTCGGCGGGCATCGAGATGGCGAGTGGTTGCGTGGCTACCATCTAGATTACCCCCGCGCGGCGGAGGGCAGGCAGATCGCCAGCGGCGAGACCGAGGATGTCGCAGTACACCTCGGCGTTGTGCTCGCCAAGCAAGGGCGCTGGCCGGTCGATGCGCCAGGGGTCGCCGGAGATACGGAATGGCGGGCCGGGGACGCTGACGCGACCGGCGACGGGGTGGTCCATCTCGGCGAAGAAGCCACGCTCGCGCAAGTGGTGCTGCTCGTACAGTTGGCGGATGTCGCTGATTGGGGCGGCAGGGACGCCATTGGCCTGGCACATCTCGAAGAGTTCTTGCGCCGTGTGCGATTCGAGCCAAGGAGTCATCAATTCATTGATTTCCAGTGCATAGGGCGCTCGCGCTCGCGAATTGCCTTTGAAGAGCGGGCTCGTTGCCCAGCCCGGGTTCCCCATGACCTTGATGAGGTTATCCCACTGGTGCGGTGCCAGTGCAGCGATGTAAACCCAGCCGTCTTTGCAGCGGCGCATCGTTGAAGGGGCGTGCGTGGGCGGGCCGTTCACGCCGATGCGTACGCGAATGGTGCCGTTCTGCATGAAGTCGCTCACCTCGACGGCTAGATGGAGCGCGGCGATGGTCTCGGCCTCGGAGATGTCGACGTACTGGCCGCGCCCGGTGCGGTCGCGGGCCTGAAGTGCAGTCAGTGCAGCAGCAGCGGCATTGATGCCGCCCCAGTGCGCGGCGTTGTACCAGTGTCCCCACAACGGGGCCTGGCCAGGCTCACCCTGGTAGAGATGCGACGAGCCGCTCGCGTGCCACGAGGTGAGGTCGTAGCCCTTGCAGTCGTTGTAGAGCCCCTCGCGGCCGAGACTGCTCAGGGCAATCATTACGAGGCGGGGATTGGCCTTGTGCAGCGCTGGATAGTCGAGGTCAAGCGAGCGCAGCTCACCAGCCTGCGTGCCATCGAGGAGGACGTCGGTCCAGGCAGCCAACTTGAGGAAGAGGGCGCGGCCGGCGGGCGACGCGGGGTCAAGAGTAACGCTGCGCTTGTTGGCGTTGAGGTAGAGGTGCGGCGCACTCGTCTCGAGGTCTGGCTGATCGTCTGGGAAGGCGCCGTGGATGCGCAGCGGGGTGTCGCCGTCGGGCGGCTCGACCTTGACGACGGTCGCGCCGAGGTCGGCCATCACTTTGCCGCCGAAGGCAACGTTCACCCAGGCGCCGTACTCGACGACGCGGACGCCCTCGAGTTCGCGCTGGGACAACGAGAAACCCTCCAGAGGTGGTTCGGCGGCGAGTATAGCAATCGCTTCTGTTGAGGGGCAAGGTTGCATAGACGGTTCGCGCGTTCCGTTCATGGTTCGACAAGCTCACCACGAACAGAACTACGTATACTGGCCGCATGGCTGCGCTGCTCGCCGATTCGCACTCACATCTCGATCAGTTCGCCGACGCGGAGGTCGACGCGATGGTTCAGCGCGCGCGAGAGGCAGGCGTCGGCATGATCGTGTGCGTGGGTACGACGCTCGTGTCGTCGCGCAAGGTGATCGAACTGGCGAGGCGGCACGACGTGATCTACGCAGGCGTGGGTGTACACCCACAGGATGTGAAGGCACCTGTGACGGACGCCGATCTGGTGGCGCTGCGTGCTCTTGCCACGAGCGATGCGAAGGTCGTGTGCATCAGCGAGACGGGGCTCGACTACCAGGAGACGTCGCCGGACCGCGGCTGGCAGCAGGAATGGTTTCGGCGTCACATCCGTCTCGCTCGCGAGCTGGGCAAGCCGATCGATTTCCATTCACGCGAGGCGGACGCGGATACGCTGCGCATCATCCGCGAAGAGCGCGTGGGCGACGTGGGCGCGATCTGGCACTACTTTCAAGGGACGCAGGCCGACGCGGAGACAGGCCTCGCGCTGGGCTGCTACATCTCGCTGGCCAAGCCGCTGCTACGAACGCCAGAACTCGAGGCGGTGGTGCGGACATTGCCACTGGAGCGGATCGTGCTGGAGACAGACACGTATCCGCAGCCGTTCAAGAAGAACCCGGTGCGGCGGACCGAGCCGTCGCACGTGCGACTCGTCGCCGAAAAGGTGGCGGAACTGCGCGGGATGACGGTGGAGGAGGTCGCCGAAGTGACGACAGCAAACCTACGGCGAGCGCTGCGGATGGGGTAGGTCACTGAGGGATTTGCGAAGACGCAGGCCCTTCGGCTTCGCTCAGGGCGTCAGAGAACTGTTACTCGGAGAAGCGCTGCTCGCTCCAGGGGTCGGCGTCGTTGTGGTAGCCGTGCATCTCCCAGAAGCCAGGGCGGTCGTCGGGGATGAACTCGAGCGCGCGGAGCCACTTGGCGCTCTTCCAGGCGTAGCGCTTGGGGACGATGAGGCGTAGCGGGTAGCCGTGCTCGGGCTCGAGGTCCTTGCCATCGTGCTTGTAGGCGAAAAGGACGTCGTCGTCGAGCAGCACGTTGATCGGGAGGTTGGTAGTGTAACCCCCATCGCAGTGGGCCATGACGAACTTAGCCTCGGGCTTCACCTTCACCAACTTCATCATGTCGCGGATGCTGACGCCTTCCCAGTGGTTCTCCAAGCGGCTCCACTGGGTGACGCAGTGGAAGTCGGCAGTGAGCGTCGTCTTGGGCAGGGCCATGAACTGCTGGTAGGTGAGTTCGACCGGCTTCTCGACCAGGCCGAAGAGGCGGAACGACCAGGTCTTAGGGTCAAAGCGCGGGGTTGCCCCGTAGGTGAGGACGGGAAAGCGGTCGGTGACGAATTGCCCAGGAGGGACGCGCTCTTTCTCCGGCATCTCGCGCTCCAATCAAGAGGTTTTGGGCCTCACGACAGTATTGTACTGCCTTAGCGTGCCGGCGCAACGAGAAAGGATTCAGGGAAAAGTGCGGAGTGTGGTGGTGTTGAAAGAGGAGACCCTGCCCCAGGCCCTTCGAGGACTCAGGGCGACGAGGGTTGGTTAGCCGGCGGGCTCTTCGTCGAAGGCCTCGTTGCCGATGAGGGGAACGAAGCGGCAGCCGCCGAGGCGCTCGAGTTCGACGCGGTCGCCGCGCTTGGTGGCTACGAGGAGTTCCTGCTCGGAGCGGGTGCCGACGGGGATGACGATGCGGCCGCCTTCGCGCAGTTGTGCCAGGAGGATTTTGGGTATGCGAGGCGCTGCTGCGGTGACGATGATCGCGTCGTAGGGCGCCTCGTCGCGCCAGCCGATCTCGCCGCTTGCCGGGCGCACGGTGACGTTGTGGATGCCGAGAGAGGCGAGGCGGGCGCGGGCTGTCTCAGCCAACTTTGGCTTGCGCTCGACGGTGACGATGTGGCGAGCAAGTTGCGAAAGGACGGCGGCCTGATAGCCGCTGCCGGTGCCCACTTCGAGCACCTTCTCGGTGCCGGTGAGGTGCAGCGCGGAGGTCATCAGGGCGACGATGAGCGGCTGGGAGATCGTCTGGCCTTCGGCGATGGGGAGCGCCTCGTCGTCGTAGGCAAGGTGGCGTGTGCCGGGAGGTACAAACAACTCGCGAGGAACGCGCTCCATGACGGCGATCACACGTGGGTCGCGCACCTCACGGCGGAGGCTCTCGAACAGGCGCTCCGCCGGCGTGCGCGTGTCCTTGACGATCGCGCTCGAGCCGGGCGGCGTGATATCGGGGAAGTCGTTGCTTCGCCGCGCGGTTTGCGGGTTCTGATAGAGAATGTGCCAGCGCCCCATGCCCGTACCCCCTCCACCCTTCAACTATAGCATGGGCTTCAGTTGGCAGGCCTCTCGGGCGCTAGTCGGCGTCGAAGTCGTAGAGCATGGCGCAGTTGTCGCGGACCATCTTGCGCTTCTCGGCGTCGGGGACGCCCTTGAAGAGCCACTGGAAGGTCTGCTGGGAGTTTGGCCAGGTGCCTTCCATGTGGGGGTAGTCGGCGCCCCACATCATGTTGTCGACGCCGATGGCGTGGCGCATCTGGATGCCGGAGAGGTCGCGCTGGAAGGAGAGGAAGACGTTGCGGTGGAAGTACTCGCTGGGCTTCATCGTGCCGTGGCGTAGTTCGTAGTCGATGCCACCCTGGTTCTTCGTGACGCGCTGGAGGTCGCCGACGTTCATGTCCATGCGCGGGAGGTAGTAGGCCGCCCAGCCGGCATCGTTCTCGGCGGAGATGACCTTGAGTTTGGGGAAGCGCATGAAAACGCCGCTGTAGATGAAGGTGCCGATGTTCCAGATGACGCGCATGGACATATCGATGGTGTCGGGCGGCGTCTGCAGGATCATT
>JACQEE010000013.1 GCA_016200725.1 Chloroflexota bacterium | reverse complement strand
GCTGATCGGGTCATCCTCCGCCTGCTCACCGGCATCGAGCAGGGCTTGGAGCAGAGCCATCTAGGGCAGTCCGTCGCCGAGGCGCTCATACAGAACAGGACCTCGTTGCTGCGGAAGGTCCGGTCGGCCCACCCGACAGAAGGGCTGGCGCCATCGATCGCGCGCCTCGTGGGGGTGGATACGCTGATAGAGCGGGCCGAAGAGCACACCTACGACGCCATCGTGGCCTTTCTGAAAAGCCCAGAGGTGGACATGGCGATTCAGGACGCCATGAAGTCTGCGCTGGCCGACGTGCGCAAGGGCGTTAGCGAGCGGCGATAGGGCAAGTCCTCTCCGATCCTCAAATCGTCTGGTTGCCTCGGCAACCAATTCCGAACATTCGTTGCAATACCCTCTTGACATGTTTAGAACGCTCGTACTACACTTGTGCTAGAACATATTTTCGACGCAAGTGTTCTAACGTGAGGGTTGCCATGCAGGGAGTTCTGGAGCGGGCGGTTGATCGAACAAACGAGGCGCTGAGTATCCGTGAGGCAGTCCGCGAGTGGCCTCTGGGCCATGCGGGCGCAGCACGGGCGACGCGGCTGTTCAGCCTGGAGCAGCGCACGCATCTGAAGGGCGAGCATGCTCGACGACTGGCGCCCGTCGCGGGGATGGCCTACGCAGCGGGCATCGCGCTCACGGGCACCCCAAGCCATGTGTCAGCGACGGTCACCATCGCGGAGATCGACGCGCGCCACGCCTCACCAGCGCTGCGCATCGTAGAGCATACCGAGGCATCGTTCGCCGGCGTGGCCTTCGCCGAGCAACAGATAGCGTGGCTGCTGGAGCGCTGGGAGCGCCGCGCGGCGGTCGTGGGCATCGCCCCGGGCCTTGGACCAATGCGTATCCAGGCACGTGACGCCAACGTCGATGTCTACCCTCTGACGCCGCATCGCCGTGGCGACCTCGCCGACGCGATGCTCCGCGCGGTGAACGCCGGGCGCGTCCAGATATACACAACGAACGCCACACCGCAGTCGCGCCAGTTCTGGGCCGAGATCGTGAAGGCTCAAGCGCGCGTTACGAAAGGCTCGCTGGACTTCTTCGTAACGAGCGGCGGCGACGCCTACGTCACCAGCCTCGCGCTCGCGATCGAAGCGGGCCAGGGGCTGCTCGTGCCCGCGCAGGGACGCCTCGACCAGTTGCTCTGCGCATAACCAATCGAGGGAGTGAGGCCCCGCCACAGGCGGGGAAAGTAATCAGGGAGGCATGCGATGCGGAGAAACGAACCAGCGCTCGACCGGCTGCCGGAGTTCACCTCGTACCAGGACAACGGGTGCGACCTCTCCCCGTCGTGCCTGAAGTGCCCGTTGCCGCGGTGCCGCTACGACGACCCGGGGTGGGTACTGCGCGAGCAGCGCACCAGCCGCGACGTGGCCATCCTGCAGATGCGCGCGCGGCAGGCGCTGAGCGTCGACGAGTTGGCCGAGCGCTTCGGCGTGAGCACGCGCACGGTCCATCGCGCAATCAACCGCACCAGCCAGCGCGAATATGCGCTGGCGTCGTAAAACAGCGACGATTGCCGCGACTCACTTCTGTTGCCACCGCTGCGTCACCGCGACTTTACCGTCGGGACACGGGCGGCACACAGACGGGTAACAGTCGGGACACCGTAGGGTTAGACAGGTTCATTTCGCCACAAACGCCGCGACAAGCGGGAGGATACCGCCTACCGCGGAAGGCCAAGGCCGCGCGTGGCGATGATGTTCCGCTGCACCTCGGACGTGCCCGCGCGGATCGTTGCCGCGACGTCGTTGACGTACTCGGCCATGACGCGGCCATCGGCAGGCGCTCGCGCGTTGCCACGGTCGAGCTGGCCGTAAAGGCCCACGAGGCGGACCGCGACCTGGGAGATGCGCTGGGCGATCTCGCTGCCCATCAACTTGGAGGCGGAGGCTTCCTGGTTGGGGACGAGGCCGCGGCTCTGCATCCAGGCGACCCGCCAAGCGACGAGGCGGCCTGCGGCGTTGGCAATCGCGACGTCGGCGATGGCGTGGCGGATGACCGACCGCTCGGCGGTAGACTTGCCCGTCCACGGCACGTCGTGCGCCAGTTCGACCAACTCCTCGATGGAGCGCCGGTTCTGCGAGAAGCGGCCCACGCCGGAGCGCTCAAAGTCCAGCGTGGTCGTCGCGACGTACCAGCCGCGGTTCTCGGGGCCAAGCATCGTGTCGCGCGGAACCCGAACATTATCGAAGAAGACTTCATTGAAGTAGTGGACGCCGAGCGGGTTCTGGATGGGACGAACGGTGATGCCGGGCGTATTCATCGGCACGAGGAAGACGGTGATGCCCTTGTGCTTCGGCACGTCGGGGTCGGTGCGCGTGAGCAACATGCAATGCGATGAGCGCTGCGCGCCGCTCGTCCAGATCTTCGAGCCGTTGACGACATAGTCGTCGCCGTCGCGGACGGCGCGGCATTGGAGCGAGGCGAGGTCGGAGCCCACGCCGGGCTCGCTGAAGCCCTGGCCGTAGACGTCCTCGCCCTTGGCGATAGGAGGGATGTAGCGGCGCTTCTGCTCGTCGCTGCCGTGGATCATGAGCGTGGGAGCGACCATCTGCACGCCGGTCATGAGGTCGCGGACAGGGGCGCGGGCATAGGCGATCTCTTCGTTGTAGACAGTCTGCATCAGGAGGGGGAGTTCCTGGCCGCCGTACGCTTTGGGCCAGGGCATCGTGAGCCAGCCCTTGTCGACTAACTTGCGCGTGAACTGACGTATGAAGCCCCAGTACTCGTCGTGGAAGTAGGCGTCGGGGTAGACGCCGCGCCAGCCGGAGGGTAGGGCACCGTGGAGGAAGGAGCGCACTTCGGTACGGAAGGCCTCCTGCTCGGGGGTGAAGCGGAACTCCATGCGGAACTCCTCAACAGGTGGTGCGGAGAGATTGTATGGCCTATCTAAACTTGGGCGCCACCTGCGACGCGAAGAGATCGAGTTGCTCGAGGTAGTGATCGACGGTGCGGGACTTGAAGCCGACGTTGATGGCGGTAGCGCCGACGGCCTGGTACTTGCCGATATCGTCCGTGAACTTCGCGAGTTGGTCGCGGTCAGTGATGTCGTAGAACGCCTCGTGGGCGAGCGCGATGTCGAAGGGCTGCGCGCGCTTGGACCACTCAGGGGACTTGCGCGCCTGCTGGACCATGGCAGTGACCTGCTCAAGGTTGAGACCGAAGGGGTCCCAGCCGTCGGCCTGACGCAGCGCGCGCTTGAGCGAGAGGAGGGTGCGGCCTCCGAGCCAGATGGGGACGTGCTGCTGGACGGCACAGGGGTCGATAACGAAGCCCTCGAAGTTGTAGTGCGGGCCGTGGTAAGCAGGCTCACGCTTGCCGAGGGCGGCGCGCAGTGCGGCGAGGCCATCGGTGTACAACTCCGCACGCCGCTCGAACTCAGCGCCGAGCAACTCGAACTCCTCGCGGAGGCTGCCGACGCCGATGCCGAGCATGAGGCGGCCGCCGGACATCTTGTCGAGGGTGCCGTAGCGCTTCGCGACGGCGAGCGGGTGGTGATAGCCGAGGACGATGACGTGGGTGAGGAAACGAATGCGCTCCGTGAGCGCGGCGCAGTAGCCGAACGTGGCGAGCGGATCGTAGTAGCGGCTGCCGCGGATCGCGGCCACGGGCACCGGGATACCGACGTGCTCGCTACAGGTCATGTAGTCATAGCCGAGACGGTCGGCGGCGATGGCAATCTTGCGGATCTCGGCCGGGCCGCCGTCGGCCTCCCACGAGGGACGCTTTCGCGGGAGGAGTGTAGTAATAGGGGTGACGATACCGAAACGGAGCGGCGCGGTCATGGCAAACCTCCAAGCGACGAGTCGCGCTGATGGTACAGGCGAAGCCTACCAGGGGCAAGGCGGCGCAGCCGAAGAGGCGTGGTATTCTCGAGCCATGCGCTGGTCACTACGGCTGCGAGAGATGGACCCACTCGTTGAAGAGACGATCGTGGCGGCATGCACGATGGCGGCGTTCGGCGGCCTCGCAACACTCGTATATTGGCTCGCCACAGGCCACTCGCCCTGGCCAGGCTTCGCCCTCGGAGAGGTCGCGGGCTTCGGGTTCGGCACGGCGATGCTGGCGCTCACAGCCCCTAAGCGGCGTGGCTAGCCGACTCGCTGGCCACGATCTCGCTCACACTCTTCACACCTTCGCGTTCCATCCGGCGAACGAGGCCGCGATTGATGGCACCGAAGAGGCCCGGCCCCTCGTAAACGAGCGCGGTGTAAACCTGGACGGTGTTGGCGCCAGCCGCAAGCATGGCCCAGGCATCGTCGGCGCTGGAGATACCACCAACGCCGACGAGGAAGAAGTCCTTGGGAACGCGTCGCCGCAGGTAGGCCACGGTGCGAAGAGACTTCGCGAAGAGCGGCTTGCCGCTAAGGCCGCCCTGCCACTCGCGCGCGCTCTCGGGCCGCAACGATAGGTCGGTTGAAGTGTTGGTCGCAATGAGACCGTCGATACCAGCGGTGACGCAGGCATCAGCAACATCGTTGAGTTCATCGTCGGTGAGATCGGGAGAGATTTTGACTAGGAGGGGCGTGGGCAAGGCATTCGCCGCGAGCACTTTGCGGCGTTCGACCAACGCACCGACGAGGGAGGCAAGGGCTGGCTTGGCCTGAAGGCTGGTGAGACCAAGCGTATTTGGCGATGAGACGTTGACAGTGAAATAGTCAGCGAGCGGGTAGAGGCGCTCGAGACAAGCGAGGTAGTCTTCGCCGGCGCGATCGAGCGGAGTCGCGGCGTTCTTGCCGATGTTGACTCCAAGTGGCGTTGATCGCTGGCGCAGTCGCTCGAGTCGTGCCGCGACTCGGTCGAGGCCGTCGTTGGGGAAGCCGAGTCGGTTGACCATGGCACGCTCGCGGGGCAGGCGGAACACACGAGGCTTGGGATTGCCACCCTGGGGCAACGGCGTGACGGTGCCGACCTCGACGAAGCCAGCCCCAGCGGCGTGGAAGAAGGGGACGACGCGCGCGTTCTTGTCGGCGCCAGCCGCGAGGCCAACGGGGTTGGGGAAGGCGAGTCCGCGCCAGGCAAAGGCGAGACGAGGATCGCGGCAGGCGTAGAGGCGGCGGGTCGTCGCGAGGAAGCCGGGCGCGCCCTGGAGCGGGCCAAGAGTGCTCAACGGCAGCGCATGCGACGCCTCGGGGTCGAGTAGTCGCAGCATCGGGGCCAGCGCAGCGGTGTAGAGGCCCATCAAACCAAGTATACGGCCTGTGGGGCTGCTACTTCTTGGCCTTCTTCGCAACGGCGCGAGCCTTGGGCTTGTTGAGGGCGTCCCACTCGTCGAAAGCGGCCTTGGCGACGTTGAATCCGACGACAGAGCAGGGAAGGCCTCCATAGAAGGCCATCTGCTGAACGACCTCGACGATCTGCTCTTTCTTGCAGCCGAGGTAGAGGGCGTTCTTGATCCATAGTTTCAGCATGGGCTCTTTGCCGGTGACTACGAGGGCGGAGATGGTGCAGAGCGCGCGGGTCTGGAGGTCGAGGCCGGGGCGGGCATAGATGCCGCCCATGAGCGGGTGACGCGCGTACTCTTTGAATTCCGGCGCGAGTTCATCGACAGCGACGAGCATCGGGTTAGGGATACGGTGCGGGTTAGTGAGGTTGCCCATCTCTCGCGACTTCTGTTCCCACTGCTCGAACTTGCCCATGGTGGACTCCTTTTCCCCGCCCCAAAACATCAAGTCGAGCGGGGGCCCTATGCTATCATGACCCCTGTGGTATTCCTGAAGACCACGGGCGGGTAGCGACATGAAATTGCAGTTGAACGAGCAGGGTCTGATACCGGCCATCGTGCAGGACGAGCAGTCCGGCGATGTGCTGATGTTCGCGTGGATGAGCCCGGAGTCGCTGCACCGCACGGTGGAAACGGGCGACGCCACGTTTTACAGCAGGTCGCGACAGGAACTATGGCGCAAGGGCGACACGTCGGGCAACGTGATCAAGGTCAAGCAGGTACAGGTGGACTGCGACCACGACGTGTTGCTCGTGAAGGGAAAGCCCGCGGGACCGGTGTGTCACACTGGGAAGCGCACGTGCTTCTTCGAGGACCTCGACGCGAAGGGGTTGGAGTTCGCGCGGCCGGAGCCGCACGTCGTAGACGAGTTGTTCCAGGTGATCGAGGGAAGGAAGACGAGCCCGCCGGAAGGCTCGTACGTGGGAAAGTTGCTCGCGCAGGGCGTGGACCGCATCGGGAAGAAGGTCATCGAGGAGGCGGGCGAATCGGTGATCGCGGCGAAGAACGGCGTGCGCGAAGAGGTCGTCCACGAGATGGCCGACCTGTGGTTCCACAGCCTGATCCTGCTATCGAAGGCTGGACTCAAGCCGGAGGACATCTGGCAGGAATTGAAGTCGCGGCGAAAGTAGCGACCTGCGATTAGCGTTGCGCAGTGCAGAAGACGGGAGTCCCCTTGGCCGATCCGAAAGATGTGGCTCTGCGTCCTGATGGCATCCACATTGCGTGGGACGACGCCCACCAGTCGTACTACCCGCACCGATTTCTGCGCGGCGAGTGCCCGTGCGCTTCGTGCGTGCACGAGATGACGGGGCGGCGCATGGTGTTTGCCAAGGACGTGCCGTCGGATGTGGAGGCCTTGGACTGGATCCAGGTGGGACGCTACGCGGTGCAGTTCCTCTGGAGCGACGCCCACGAAACAGGCATCTACACGTACGACCTGCTGCGCCGCGTTTGCCAGTGCGACGCGTGCGTGAAGGCGCGGCGGTAGCGCATCGTGATGCTGCCACTGGCCACGGTCTTCCTCAACCTATGTTGGGGTGTAATCCTGGGGTCGCTGACCTTTGCCGTCTACCACGACAGCAATTACGCGAATCCTGGCTGGGTGGCACTGCACGCGATCTCCTTTGGCGTGGCCCTAGTTGCAGGCATCGTGGCGACGATCCTCTTGGCGCTGCGCAAGCGGCGGTCGTCGACGGTAGCCTTCTCCATAGCGGCGCTCTTCGTGGCCATCGCAGTCCTGCCTGCGCTGGAGTTTGCGTGGACAGCCTTCGCCGGGTTTGGCGGCAAGTTCTTCTTCGGATGGGTGTTGCCAGCAGTGATTGTCTTCGCGGCGCTCTATGCTGCGGCAGCGCGGGAAGCATTCCGGCAAAAGGACTCGAACAGTTTGTGAGAAGGGGCCTTCGCGAATGCTGTATTTCCGGAAGAAAATTCGCTAAGATGCGGCATGCTCTCGATCGTGGTCATCGATGACGATGCCGGAATCCGAGGAGCACTGCGGCGTGTGCTGGGCGCTGCCGCTTACAAAGTATTCACTGCCGCCAGCACCGACGACGGGCTGACCGCGATCCAGCAACATCGCCCAGATCTCGTACTGCTCGACGTGCGCATGCCGCACAAATCAGGTATTCAATTGCTCGAGGACCTGAAACGTCTCGGCGTGTCCGCGAGGGTAGTCATGCTAACGGGGATGGGCGAGCCGGACGTGATGAAGGCGTGCCAGGAACTCGGGGCGGTCGACTTTCTGATGAAACCGATTTCGCCGGACTACCTGCTCAAGGTGGTGGCGCTTCGAATCGCGCAGCCGCTGGGCGGGTCGTCGTCGACGACACTGCCACGAGGCGCGTAGGGGGACAAGGCGCCTCAGTCACGACCACCTAGGTGGCGTGCTCGTCCTTACCCCGGGCCAGTGCCAGCAAACGGCTTAGCGACTTACAGTCCCTGCATCCTGACCGTCCTTCGGGTGGCGTAGTCAATCGCTCAATGGTGGCTGCTTTGTTCAGCAACTGCGGAATGATTGTCTCTTGTTTGGCCTGTACCGGCACGATGGTCGCCTTGAAAGCCATCGAGAACCCTTCCAAGTCCACTTTCGCAGGATCGCTTGCCGCCGTGTCATCCGTCACCGGCTCCATGTAAACCAGGGCGAGTTGCCGCACGGGGTTCAGCCCCAGACGCTCCGCAATGTAGGCGTAACTGTTCACTTGCGCCTCGTAGATTTCAAACATCGATTCCTGGCCAGCGGTGTACCGCGCGGTCTTGTAGTCGATGATCGTGTAGGACCCGTCCTCCATCCTCAGGATCCCATCGGCCTCGCCGCGAAGTGTCACACCCGTCGCAGCGTCTACTATCGAGAACTTCCTGTAGTTAGGCGGATCGATCAGTTCTGAGACTCGCCCTAGGGGCGCCAGCCAAGATGGCAGTCCCTCGCGAGCAAAATGGCTGTCCACTATTCGCTTGTTATACCGATCAATGCTGCTGAAAATTCCTGGGAACGTCTGGAACGGAAGCGGTTTGGCATGGAGCCGGAGCCACTCGCATCTCGCGCAAAACATATTGGAAGCATACGCCCCCAAGTCCTTGCCGGAGATGATCACGGATGCTCCCTCAAGGGATTTTCAGGAGTATAGCACTCTCAAAGCAGCCTACATTGCGAGCCGCTCTTGTTCGCTGATAGGATTGCCCGACCTGGAGGCGCTATGGCTCGCATGAACTTCGGCATCCACGCTGGTCAGCAGGACTGTTCGTTCGCCGACCTGAAGCGGGCGTGGCTCATGGCGGACAACAGCGGGATGGCCTGGGTCTCCTGCTGGGACCACTTTTACGAGGCCCCCAACCGCGGCGGGACGGGTCCCGTGTTCGAGGCGGTGTCGACGATGGCGGCGCTGGCAGCGGTGACGAAGAACGTGCGCGTCGGCTGCCTAGTCTATTCAGCGGGCTACCGGCCACCAGCGATCCTAGCGAAGGCCGCGGTGACGATGGACCACATCAGCAACGGTCGCGTGACGCTGGGGATCGGCGCGGGCTGGCACCAGGAGGAGTACCGCGCCTACGGGTTCGACTACGGCTCGAACCGCGAGCGGCTCGACATGCTCGAAGAGTCGGTGCAGATCATCCAGTCGTTACTAACGAAGGACGTGACGACGTTCGAGGGAAAGTACTACCGCGTAGAGAATGCGCGGTTCTTGCCCAAGCCGGTGCAGAAGAAGTTGCCGGTGATGGTGGGCGGACAGGGCGAGAAGCGCACCCTGCGCATCGCGGCGCGGCACGCGGATGCGTGGAACGCAGCGTATATCGCGCCCGAGGTGTTCAAGCACAAGAACGAAGTGCTCGACATGTGGTGCGAGAAGGAGAAGCGCGACCCCAAGACCATCGAGCGCAGCATCAACCTCACGTTCTACATGGGCGCGGATGAGAAGGCCGCGAAGCGGTACCGCGACGTGTTCAACAAGGCCTGGGGACCAGCGGCCGATCGCCTGGCAAGAGGTTCAATCCTAGGCACGACAAAAGAGGCCATCGAGCAGATCGCGGCGTTTGAGAAGATCGGGGCGAAGAACCTGAACATCGCATTCCGACCGCCGTTCGATTGGGAGGCGTTCCAGGCGTTTATTGATGACGTGATGCCGGCGTTCAAGTAGGGAGTGACCATGTACGTACACGAAATCGAGTTTGGAGTCGTCCCGGAGAAGTTTCACCTGTGGGCACCGCATGCGCATAACAATTTATCGGTGATGTCGCGGAAGGAAGGGCT
>JACQEE010000289.1 GCA_016200725.1 Chloroflexota bacterium | reverse complement strand
GAGTTGAGCGGGAGGCGATGGCCAGAAGGAGTTGGCGCTCGAGCGGGGCGCAACAGGCTGCTCGAGGAGTTGCAGGGCCGAAGCGAGGCAGAGTTACGGCGCGGCGCGACGGAACTGGGGCCTCGCTATCAGGAGGGCCAGCGCAAGCGCGACCCAGAGGTGGCGCCGGTGTACTACGGCCTATCGGCGGCGGCGGTTACAGCGATCAGGCCGGCAGCGGAGGTGTTGCGGTCGATGTGCGAGGAGGCGGAGGGGATTCTACGAGAGCGGGGGAAGGCGTTGCTGGGGTAAGGGGTTGCTGCCTGTGAGGGCATGAGATTCTGACCCGCAGCGGGTCAGAATGACAGGATTGCCTGGGCCATCGGCACGTTGGAGGCGACGGCGTGGCTTTTCGCGGTGACGGCGATGAGACCAACCGGGGCGTCGGCGGGGAAGTCGGTGGCGGCCTGCTCGCAGGCCTGCTGAGGATGGATACCAGAGGCGAGGTCGTCGTAGACGCGGCGGCAGAGCATGCGGCGAATGATTTCTTCGCCGATACCGGTGGCGGCGACCGCGCCGTATTCCCCAGCGTAGAAGCCGCAGCCGATGAGGGGCGTGTCGCCGACGCGACCGCGTAGCATCGGCGAGGCGCCACCGGTGGAGCCGGCGACCGCGAAGGTGCCGCGCTCGTCGATGGCAACCGCGCCGACGGTGTCACAGGAGCGCTGCACGTCGGCGAGCGACCGCTCGAAGTTCCAGTAGCGGCGCAGATCGAAGGCGCGCCATCGCGACGGAGTGACTTTCTCATCGCCAGCCATGAGCCCACGCAGCAGCGCCTTGTGACGCTCGATGGCGCGTCGAGAGACTTTGGCGGCATAGGGTCTAAAGCCGCAGGTGCGTGCGAAGGCGATGGCTCCGGGGCCGGCCATAAAGACGTGCGGCGTGTCGGCGACTCGACGAGCTACGAGCACGGGATTGCGGACACTGCTCAGGCCAGCGACGGCGCCGAGCGTGCCGGTCGAGTCCATCACGGAAGCATCCATCTCCACACTTACGCCATCGAGACGGAGGACGGAGCCGCTCCCGGCGTTGAAGCGGCCATCGTTCTCGAGCAGGCGCACTGCCTCGATGACAGCGTCGAGGGCAGGCCTGCCCCGGCGAAGCAGGGCCACTGCAGCCTTTGCGGCGGCTTCGCAGCCATCATTCATCAGCGACGGCGGCGCACCCGCGCCTCCGTGGATTATGATGAGCGGCCTTGTCATTTTCGCGAGGTCTCCCGAACCCTCACTCCTTCGACTTCGCTCAGGACAGGCTCTAACCCTCTCCCGCAGACGGGCGAGGGAAGACAGTCAGCCGAGACTATAATTGATTTGCGCAATCAAGGACGTAAGCATCATGGCCCAACGCTACAGAGTCACGCTGATCGAGGGCGACGGCATTGGGCCTGAGGTCGCACGGGCGACCATCGAGGTACTCGACGCCGCGGGCGTACCCATCGACTGGGAGCCTGCCCTCGTCGGCGAGAAGGCGCGCATCGAGACCGGCGAGTTGCTGCCGCAGGCAACGCTCGAGTCGATCCGGCGCAACAAGGTCGCACTCAAGGCGCCCATCACGACGCCCGTGGGCGAGGGCTTCCCCAGCATCAACGTGGCGATCCGCCAGCGGCTCGACCTGTACGCCTGCCTTCGCCCCGTGCGCACGATTCCGGGCGTCCCCGCGCGCTTCGATGGAGTCGATTTGGTGATCGTGCGCGAGAACACGGAAGACCTCTACGCGGGGAAGGAACACGAGGTCGTCCCCGGAGTTATCGAGAGCCTGAAGATCATCACCGAGCGCGCTTCGACACGGATCGCAGAGTTCGCGTTCAAGTACGCGCGGGACAACAAACGCAAGAAGGTAACGGCGGTCCACAAGGCGAACATCATGAAGTTGTCGGACGGCCTGTTCCTGAGTTGCTCGCGCAAGATCGCCGAGCAGCACCCCGAGGTGGCATACAACGAATTGATCGTGGACAACGCCTGCCTGAAGTTGGTGGTCGATCCACACCAGTTCGACATCATCCTGACTTCGAATCTGTACGGGGACATCATCTCCGACCTGTGCGCGGGCCTCGTCGGCGGCGTTGGCGTCGTGCCTGGGGCAAATATCGGCGATGAGTACGCAGTGTTCGAGGCCGTGCACGGCTCGTGGCCGGAGGGCGCGGGCAAGAACCTAGCGAACCCAACGGCCATGATTCTGACAGCCGTGATGATGCTTCGGCACCTCGGAGAACACGTCGCGGCGGACCGCGTCGAGAGCGCCATCCGCAGCGTCTTCCTCAAGGGCAAGATCAAAACGCCTGACCTGGGCGGCAGCGCGAACACTACGGAGTTTGCGGCAGAGGTTGCGCGGAACCTGTAGGGCCTCATCCTCTTCTCCCTCGCCATCAGAGGTGGAGAGGGGCGATTGGTGGAATTGGTTACGCACAGAGGATGGCCTGGATGGGCGGCAGATCGCCAGCGAGCAGGGTCCAGTGCTTGCCGTCGCTGACGAGGAGTTCGCCCGAGGCGACACCACCGTAGAGGCGGCCAGGATGCGCTCGCGAAGCAGCGAAGCCGATGGGTGCGCCGTCGAGCGTCATGGGGATACCGTCCATCGCCACCTCCCAGGCATCGCTGGGAGGGTTGCAGCGGAAGATCATGGCGTTGGCGCTGTGCGAGGCGTTCCACGGCGGGCCGTGTGATGCGCCGGCGACAACGCGCTCGACAGGCTCGGCGACCACAGCGACGGCGGTGACGTAGCGCCGCGTGAGTCCCCGATTTGCAGGACGCCATGTGCTCGCGGAGTCGGTCGTCACGTAGATGCCCTGCCCGGTAACGGCGTAGAGCACCTCGCGGCGGCGCGGGTGGGCAGCGAGGCCATGGACATCGTCGTACAGGCCACCGCTCGCACGCTCGAAAGTGACGCCGCCATCGCGGGTGCGATAGACGCCGCCGATTTCGATGCCGGCGTAGAAAGTATCAGGATCGACGGGATCGAAGGCTATCCATTTTACATGCGGCGCGGCTGAGGGAGAGGGGTGGTACCAGCGAGCGGCGTCGGACACCTCCCGAAGCGACTTCAGTTCGCGCCAGTTGACGCCGCCATCGTCGGTGCGGAAGAGCGAGGCGGGCTCGGTGCCCGCGACGCACAACTCCGGTCGCGATGGGTGCTGCGCGAGAACCAAGACATCTGCGTCGAGGCACCACTCGAAGGCATGGGTCCGGCGTTCGACGCGGCAGACGCCGAGGGCATAGATGGCGGCGAGGAGGTGATCGCCCTTGCCGGCCAAGGCGGTGATCTGCCGCCCGTGCATCGCCTGCTCGCGGCGACGCGCGATGTAACCCTCCACATCGAAGATGAAGAGGCCATCGGTGGTGCCGAGATAGACGGTCTCGCCCATAGGAGGAACCTTAATGACAGGCGAGTGTAGCAGAGGACGGAAAGAGGCCAGAGAGTCAGCGGGGAAGGGAAGAACGGGCGGGTGGTGCCGCGGGAGAGACTCGAACTCTCACAGGATTTCTCCCACCACCCCCTCAAGATGGCGTGTCTGCCAGTTCCACCACCGCGGCGAAGCCCGCATCGAAGGCGTGGACGCGGCACTTCGCACTGCTGCGCGTCGCGGTTTGAGGCTCGCCGCGAGCGGGTTGGATGAGAGGAGGTGCGAGGGTGCCGACCGGCCAGCCAACAGGTATCGATGATACGGAGTTCACGGATTCGCGTCAAGGTTCGTATGGGGCAGACGACCTCGCGAGCCGCTGGGGTTATAATCACTGCGACGGGAACCCTACAAGGAGGTATCCATGTCCGCTGAAGTAGGCGAGAAGGCTCCTGACTTCACCTTGCCGACGAGCACCGGTCAGAAGGTCTCGCTCGCGGATTACAAAGGCAAGATCGTCGTTCTCGGCTGGTTTCCGGCCGCATTCACCGGCGGCTGAGCCAACCAGGTCTCCTCGTTCCACCTCGCACAGAGGCGATTCGAGGAGAAGGGCGCTCAGGTTTTGAGCGCAAGCACCGATAGCCAGTTCTCTCAGCGCGCGTTTGCCACCAGTCTCGGTGGCGTGACGCATCCCATCCTCGCCGACTACCATCCGAAGGGCGTGATTGCCCAGGCGTATGGCGTGTACAACGACCAGGCCGGGCTCGCGCGACGCTCCGTGTTCATCATCGACCGCGACGGCATCGTCCGCTACAAGCAGGTTTATACGCAGGGCCTGCCCAACGTGGAGGATGTGCTCAAAGAGGTCGACAAGATCAAGTAGCCTGACGACGGCGGCCCTTCTCGACCATCGAGAGGGGCCGCTGCGCGCCCTGCCCTACTCGCTCGCGTAGACGCTACAATACCGGGCATGGTTCGCAATCCGGTGGCAGGCGGACGGATTTGAAGGTCCGCTGGTTCTTCGCAGGCATCGTCGTTCTCGTGCTCGTCCTCGCGCTCGTGGCTGGGATCTACGTGCGTTCGACGCATCGAGACCTGGACAACGGGTGGGAGGCGGTCGACGACGCCTGGTACCAGATCGAGACCGTCTACGAGCCGCGCCTCGACATGATGAATGCGCTCATGACGGCGACGGCGGATGTGCAGCGGCAATCGCCGGACATCTACGCCGCGCTCGACGCCGCCGGGGAGGCCTACGTGGCAGCGGTGGCGCCGGACGATCGGGCGCAGCAGGCTACTGTGCTGGAGGCGGGGCTCGCTCGCGTAGTGGCAGCGGTGAAGGCGAATCCACAGGCCAGCGTACGCGCGGACGTGGTGAAGGCGCTCAACAGCCTAGCGCAGTCAGAGCAGGCGGTCGCGCCGAAGCGTACGCAGTACAACGCGGCAGTGGCCCACTACAACAGCCTGCTGCATGGGATGCCGAGCAGCATG
>JACQEE010000290.1 GCA_016200725.1 Chloroflexota bacterium | reverse complement strand
TGTTGGTGCGTGCCGTCGCTCAGGAGAAGTTCGCCGGGAGTGTCGGTTTGGGCCAAGCCGGGTCTGGCCTCCAACTCTCCCACCTCGCTGAGATGGAGGAGAGATTGTCCCGCAGATGTTCCATGGCCTTCATTCCTGCCGCTCGGATGCCCGCTATGTCCTCGTTGGACACGAGGCCATGTTGTTTTGCCTCCAGTAGCTCCTCCTCGTCCTTCCATTTCCAATCCGCCAGATCGCCCATGATGACGATGTCGAGGAACATATCGGTAAAGTCATACCCGTGAACTGTCCTCTCGAACGGAGTCTCTAAGTTCACGTACCAGCGCGTGATGCGCTCGTGCTGGTCGTCCCAGAAGCCTAAGAACCTGTATTCGCGTCCAGGAAACGCAACTACGAGCGTTGGTTTGGTCCAAGTTTCATGACTCAGCACTCTGTCCCCAATGGGAAGCCTCGATGGATTTCCTTCAGCGGTCCTTTCCAGCCTGAACGTTACCCCTTTAGGGATGTATGTGATCAGCGCGTCCGATCGGTCTTCGACCACGAATTCTGGCCACGCTGCCCGCACCCTCCCCTTCCACATGCTCCTCATAACAACATGGAAACCTGGCTGCCATCGCGTATGCATAAATCCACCACCTCCGCTCAACTCCAGTTTAACTCGCCGCGATTAAGTGCACGAAGCCGCTGTGACTACTTCACTTTCGTCGTCCTCGGCACATACACATCGAAGCAAAACCCCTTGCCACGATGCGTCGCCACCGGCTTCGCCCCAAAATCCAGCCCGCCCTTCGCTGGCCGCTTCACCACCACACGCTTCACTGCGGCTCGCATCGCCCACGCGAACAACTCGCCAGCGTCCTCGTCCGAACCCACGAGACGCCGCAGCACGCGCATGGCCTTCTTCTCCGCCGTCTTCCGCCTCTCCGCCCCCGCGAACATCGGGTCCAGATAGACGACGTCTGGTTTCGAGAAAGCGCGAGCCTCGTTGGGCAACGCCGCCGGCTCCACCTGCGCGATCTGTCGCAGCAGGTGCCGCGAATCGGCGGTGACGAGGCGCACCCGCTCCAGCGTCTCCGGTCGTTGCGCACCGGCACGCACCAGCCCGTCGCGCAGCAGCGTCGCGACGACAGCGCTGCGCTCGACCGCTAGTACGCGACAGCCCAGCGACGCCAGCAGCCACGTGTCCTTGCCCCACCCCGCGGTCGCGTCGATCACCGTCACCGGCGACTCCTTCTTCCCGCGCAGGCCCACCGCTTTGGCGATCGGTTGTCTCAGGGTTCTTCCCGAACCGGATTTCGTGTCCAGCGCCTCCAGGTCCACCGACACCGCCCGCCCGCCTCGTAGAGCCGCGTCCCCCGCAATCACCCGCAACTCCAGACTGCCGGGCGCGGCGACCAGCAACATCTCGTACCCCTGGTCTACGGGCCTCTCGAGAAAAGGTAGACCCAGGTCTGCCGCCAGCCGCGCCGCCGTGCGCAGCAGCGCAGGGTCGTCCGATGGGTCGGCGCTGACCGCGACGTTCACAGCCCCGATGGCCTCACTGGGTTTCGGAGCAGTCTTCATGCCCTTTGACTGGACTCAGGGAGTCGAGGGAGAACGGCGGCGGTCCCATGCCGCAGCGTTGACCAGCCGCACCGGCCGCTTCCCCGCAACGGTCAGCAGGATGTCCTCGGCAATCATCGCCGACTGGCGGTCGATGGTCTCCAGGGTGGAGCCGCCGATGTGGGGGGTGAGGACGACGTTGGGAAGGGTGGGGAGCGGGCTGCTTTCCGGAAGGGGCTGGCCCTCGAATACGTCGAGGGCCGCCCCGGCGATGCGATGGGCCTGCAGCGCTGCGGTGAGCGCCTCCTCGTTGACGACGCCGGGTGCGGAGGCGTTGATCAGGCAGGCGGAACGCTTCATGCGAGCGAGTTGCGCCTCGCCGATCATGCCCATCGTCGCTTCGCTGGCCGGGACGTGGACGAGTAGGTAGTCGGCGCGGGCGAGCACGTCGTCGAGCGGGAGCAGTTCGACAGGCAGGCCGCCGAGGCGGTCGCGAGCGATGTACGGATCGTGGGCCGCGAGGCGCATGTCGAATGCGGCGAGGCGCTGGGCCACCATGCGGCCGATGGCGCCGAGGCCGACGATGCCGGCCGTCTTGCCCGCCAGTTCGACCCCCCGGAAGCCTAGGTAACCGCCCACCGGGTCGTCCCAGCGGCCAGTCTTGATGAAGGCGTCAGCCTGCGGGATGCGGCGCGCGAGCGAGAGCATGAGGCCGACGGTGAGTTCGGCGACAGCGATGCTGTTGCGCCCGGGAGCATTCACCACCAGGATGCCGCGCTCGGTGGCCGCATCGAGGT
>JACQEE010000296.1 GCA_016200725.1 Chloroflexota bacterium | reverse complement strand
CCTCGACGTATTCATCCTTCGCCGGGTAAATGACGGGATTGAGTTGGCAGTTGTTATGGGCTGGGCAGGTTGCCGGGTCGCTGTTGCCCGTGGCGCTGACGAGCACAACGCGATGTTCTCGGGCATAGTCGATGGCGTCCTCCAGGACACTCGACCGTGCTGTGATGCTGAGACTCATGTTGACGATTTGGGCGCCGGCGTCCGTCGCGTCTCGGACGGCTTCCGCTACCGTGAACGACCATCCCTCGCCGTTGGCATCGAGCACACGAATGGGCAGGATCTTCGCACCTGGGGCGACCTGGGCTATGATGCCGGCGATGTGCGTGCCGTGGCCATTTTGATCCGCCGGGTTGGTGTCGCCATCGATGTAGTCAAAGCCGCCAGCGACAAGGTGGCCCTGCAGGAACCAGTGTGCGAAGTCGGCGCCGCTGTCGATCACGGCGACGGTTACGCCTGTGCCCGTGGTCTTCGTCAAGGCTGCGGGCAGGCCGATCTTTGCCCATGCGTACTGGGACTGCGCATTGTGGAGCGCGGTGGCCTGGGCAAGCGCGATCAGGAACTTATCGACCTGCTGGTTGAAGGTCGCCGCGCCAGCAGGCGTCAACCCCGTCTTGAGCGCTTGGAGCAGCGCCCCCGTAACGCTGGCATAGAACTGCTCCAAGGCAGGCCCGTAGTAACCGTCAGTTGGCAGTTTGCCGTTCGTGAGCTGCTGGATGGTTAGGGTGAACTGCTGCTCGACAATCTTGCGTGCAGCCTTCGTCATGTTGGCGATGAATTCGGCGTAGGCCGCGGCCGAGAATTGGTCGAACACTGCAGCGGCGAATTGGTCGAACGCTGCCACAGAGAACTCGGAGGTGAGCGCAGCTCGCGCCAACTGGAGAAGTTTGGGAGCGTACTGGTCGTAGCTGGCGCCCAGAATCGTGCGCAGCGAGAGCGAGTACTTGTCCAGCACCGCCGCGACGAATTGATCGAAGGCAACGCCTTCGAACTCGCTGAGGACTGCCGCCGTGAACTTGTCGAATACTGCCACGCTGAACTGGTCGAACGCGACACCTTCAAACTCAGTCTTCACGATCTTCTTGAACTGGTCGAAGGCTACAGCCTCAAACTCGGCAAACACCGCCTTGCCGAACTGGTCGAAGGCGGCAGCACTGAACTGGTCGAAGGCGACGCCCTCGAATTCTTTGCCGACGGACTTCTTGAACTGGTCGAAGGCAACGCCCTCAAACTCGTTGAATGCCGCCTTGCTGAACTTGTCAAACACTGCCGCGGAGAACTGGTCAAAGGCGACGCCTTCAAACTCGTCAAAGGCGACCCCCTCAAACTCGTCAAAGGCGACACCTTCGAACTCGTCGAAGACTGCCGCAGCGAACTGGTCGAAGGCAACGCCCTCGAACTCGTCGAAGGCGACCCCCTCGAACTCCGTGGGGGCGCTCTTGAAGATCTGGCCATCTTCAGCCCAGATGATGTCTTTATTGCCGCCGGGTTGCCCAGAATCTGATTCGCCTGAACCGACCATCATCGCCACGATGGCGCGCGGATTGGTTCCTTTTGGCGGCTGCAGAACGTAGATAGATGTGTTGGGAATCTGGTACAGGACGGTGGTCCCGTACCGCTGGTTGATTGTGCTGATGCTTACGCCCGGGGCCAGCTTTACGACGACCTGCCCGGTCTTCTTATCGCACAGCCGACAGCCCTTCGATTGCGGCGAAGGCTGCGGGTTCTTGTCCGCGAAGGTGGCGCTGGGCAGGGCCTGCGCTGCGATGGCGCAAGCCAACAGCACGGCCACGCCTGACGTGGCGACCCTTCTGAGTAGTGGCCTCACGGACTCACCTTCCGCGTTACCGGGTACCGCCCCAGTATACCGTACGACTCCAAACTACTTACATTGCCTTTCATGAGGGTTTCCCCAGCAGCACGAATGGAGCCCAGTAGTACGGGTGGGCCTTCTCTTCTCGTACCTGGCGCTGAGCATCGCGGAGCGCGCCGGACTTGGTCTTCCCTTCGCGCAGTCCTTTGTAGAACAGGTTCATGAGGTTGCCGGTAATCTCGTCGTTCACGTCCCAGAGACTCACCACAAGCGAAGGCGTGCCGGCGAAGAAGAACCCGCGGCTGAGGCCGATCAACTCGTCGCCGGCCGCCACTGCGTTGACCCCGGTCTGGCAGGCACTGAGCGTCACCAGCGATGTCTTCCGCAGGTCCAGGTTGTAAATGTCGTGAAGCGTCAGCCACCCGTCGCCCATCTTGATGCTGGAGAAAGCCGGGTTGTCGCTGCGGTATACGCCGTGCGACGCGAGGTGCAGCGCATCGTGGAACGGGGCTAACTCTTCAAGTTGCTGCTGTGTTGCAGCCTTGTCGGCGAGCAGGGTGGCATCCGCAAAAAGGGAGGCTACTTGCTTTGCTTCCCTTACCGCGTTCGGTATCGCCGCGTCCTCGACCCCGATGACGAGCGGCCGGCGCACATCGCTGCTTGGCTTGTCCCAGCAGAACTTGAGCACGCTCGCACTCGGCGCGCACGACACCTCATGCCGGTCGAGCAGGTAGTGCTCGCCGTCGTGCAGGGCATGGAACGGTATGTAGTGCAGCGGCCCGTGCGGGACGATGAGCAGCCGGGGCTGCAGATGGTGCGCTAGCGGTTCGAGCAACTCCTCGAAAAGCAATTCCAGATACGTTCTGCACGATTCGATCATGTGGTCGTTGAGGCCCGCTTTCTGAAACCCTGTCAGGGAGGGCTTGCTAATCTGGAAGCGGAGCTTGCGGCCGAGGGCAGCCACGTTCGAGACTGAAGCCAAGTTGCGGAATGCACGTATCGGCTCGTCCCGGTTCAGAACGAACGCGCCCAACTGGTCGCCGATAGCGAAGTATTCGACAAGCGTGGTGCCGGGTTCGGTGAAGCGGCGGGCCTGCTTGACGTTCGCCGCTATGGGCGCCATCAGCGACGCTGCCTGCCCATCCTTCAACTGCAGTTCCTCGAGCAATTCGCTGAACTCTTCTTCGCGCTCCAGGATGTGGTTCCGCATTCCGGAGATGATGGTCATCGCGCGCTGGCCCTCTCGGAGCTCGTAGCGGTCCACCATGTTGTAGTAGGTGTTGAGTTCCTCGCGCAGCGTCTGCAGGCGCTTCGCGATCTTCGGATCGGCCCCGCGTTCGCGCGAGCGGATATCGATCTGGCCAGCGAGCATATCCAGCAGCGACTGCGACTTCGACCGCTCGATGAAGGCGAAGGCGTCTTCGAGCCCCTCTTCGGTGTCGTCGTCGAGGCATAGGGACACCATGTCTCCGTAGACACCCTGTTTGTTGCGGACGAACGCAGCCTTCATTTCTTCCGGCCGGAGACTCACGCGTGTCCGCTCAAGGGCCTCGATCGCCTCGGCGTAGTGTCGGCGCGCGTCGCGCTTCCGACCCGCGTGGTACGTTTGGCCAAGGGCGTAATGGCTCTCGAAGAGGAGCCACGGCAGATTCATCGTCTGCCCGGCGGTGAGCGCGTTTTTGAATTCGGTCTCCGCCTGGGTCAACTCTCCCAGTTCGCGATGGCTGTGCCCGGCAATCATCTGCGCGTAGGCGGTCTTGGCTGGGAGGTTGCCATCGATGAACCGCTGCTCCGCCTTGCCTGCCAGCGCGATTGCTTCCTGGTGCCGCTTCTGCTGCTGCCGGAGAATCGCGCGGTGCAACTCCACGAGACCCAGATATACCTGGTTCTCTTCGAATTCGAAGTGCTTCTCGGCGCTATCCAGCTCATGTTCAGCCTGGGCCCCCTGCTTCGTCTGCACCAGGACCATCGCCTTGCCCATGCGCCCTTTCGCTACTTCCGAGGCGAAGCCCAGGGACTCGAAGGTCTTGAGCGCTTTGTCGTACGACGCCAACGATTTGTCTTTCCAGTCGAGCGCTGCGTACACCTCTGCGGAGTCGAACTCTACGGTCGCGATATTTCGCGCGACACCGATTTCCTCGAAGATGCGCCGCGCCGAGTTCATCTTGCTGAGAGCCCCGCCAAAGTCGCCTTTCAAGAAGAGCAGGAAGCCCAGGTTCGAGTCGTTCATGGCGAGCGCGGTTCGAAGGCCGAGTTTCCGGTACGTCGTGCCGGCGCGGCGGAAAGCCTGCTCCGCTTGGGGGAATTGGCTCGTGTTGCTGTAGGAGTTCCCCAGGTTGGTGTTCGCAAGGGCGGTGAGCAGCGGCTCTTTGTGCGTTTCGAACGTCTTGCGAGCCATCCGATAGAGTTTGAGCGATTCGGGGTAGCGATCGAGCCGATGATAGATGTTCCCCTGGTTCATGATCATCTTGGCTTCGAGCACCGGCTCGTTGTGCGCCGCGAAGACTCGGCGGCACTTCTCCGCGGTCCTCAGCGAATCGTGGTAGCGGCCCATGTGGAGCAGCGCATCCACTTTGCCGATGAGGGTCCGGTGG
>JACQEE010000295.1 GCA_016200725.1 Chloroflexota bacterium | reverse complement strand
TCTTGTGGTTGAGCAGCTGAGGCTGCAGGACTACGCCAACGTCGTCATCGGACACCTTTCGCAGGGCTTCCGGCAGCGGGTAGGCATCGCGCAGGCGATCTTGCACGAGCCGCAGGTGCTGATCCTCGACGAGCCGACCATCGGCATCGACCCGGTGCAGGTGGTGGAGACGCGCGAACTTATCAAGGGCCTCGGGAAGGACCACACGGTCATCTTGAGCAGTCACATCTTGACGGAAGTCAGTCAAATCTGTCAGCAGGTCGTGGTGATCAACGAAGGCCGGATTATTGCAGTGGACAAGCCGGAGAACCTTTCGGTGCGTCTGCGCGGAACCGAGCGCATCAAGATCGAGGTGCGCGGGACCATCCGCGATGTGCAGGCGAAACTGCGGTCAGTGGACGGGGTCCGCGACGTGACGCGGCGCGAGGTGGTTAGCAACGTTGCCGAGTACAGCCTGGAGTGCGAGCCGGGCTCGAACCTGCGGGAGAAGTTAGCGGCGCTGGTGGTCGCGCAGGGCTGGGGTTTGTTGGCGCTGCAGGCGGCCACGATGAGCCTGGAGGACATCTTCCTGGAACTGACCAGCAAAGAGGAGGTCGCGGCGAAGTGAAGAACTCCCTCCTCATCGCGAAGAAGGAACTAAAGACGTATTTCTCATCGCCCATCGCCTATGTGACGATGACGGCGTTCCTGGTGTTTACCGGGTTGCTGTTCGTGGACAGTTTGAGCGGGGCGTTCCGCGAAGCGAGTCTCCGTGGCTTCCTGGCCGGGCAGTCATCGACGAGGGGACTGCTGGGCGAGACGATTGACGGAGCGTTCGTGCTGCTGCTGCTCGGGCCGGTATTGACGATGCGGCTGATCGCCGAGGAGTCGAAGTTAGGCACCATCGAGCTGCTGCTCACCTCGCCGGTGCGGGACACCGAGGTGGTGGTAGGCAAGTTCGTCGCGGCGTTTGGGGCGCTGCTCGTACTGTTGGCGCTCACGCTGTATTACCCAATCCTGCTATGGATCTTCGCCACGCCTGATAAAGGGCCGATCATTTCCGGCTACCTGGGCATGGTGTTGATCGGCGGTTTCTTCGTCTCGGTCGGCCTGTTCGCGTCCTCGCTGAGCAGCAGCCAGATCGCCTCCGCCGTCGTCGGCATGGTGATCCTGCTGATGTTCTGGTTCATCAACTCGGCGGCAGACTTCTTCAGCGGGCGGCCGGAGCGCATCTTGCAGTTCGTCTCGCCACGCGCGCACTTCGCGGACTTTGCGCGCGGCATCATCGATAGCGGCGCGGTCATTTACCTAATCGCGCTGACAGCGATCTTCCTGTTCCTAACGATCCGCTCGCTCGAAACCCGGAGATGGCGATAGATGGCTGGCAAAGGGAAAATGCCGAGGCTGCTAGGGCCATTAGCGCCGTACTTCGAGACGATGAACGCGAGCAATGCCGCTGTGTTCGCGGGCGTCGCGTCTCTGTTGACATCTGGGCTGATCTTCTTAGTGGCAAGCAGCCTGAAAGGCACGGGATTTGCCTTCTTAGCATTAGGCGCGATCCTGCTACTGTTCGCGGTGGTGAAGAGCGCTGGGAAGATTGGCCAGACGATGCGGACGCGGCAGGGCTTCTATGGCGTCAACAGCGTCGCGATGGTGCTGCTCTTCCTGGCGATCGCGGCGATCGTGATCTACGTAGGAGCACAAAACAACCATCGCGCGGACACGACTGCGAGCAAGCAATTCAGCCTCGCCAAGCAGACGACGCAGGTGCTCTCGGGGCTGGGCGAGAACGTGGAGGCCGTGGCCTTCCTGACGCCGAACGACCCGCTCCAGTCGACGATCCGATCGCACGTGCTCGATCTGCTTGACGAATACAAGCGGAAGTCAGACAAGTTTTCTTATCGCGTCGTTGACCCGGACCTCTCGCCGTCGGAGGCGCGGAAGTACGGCCTCAATCCGGATGCGGACCCGGCGACGGTAGTGTTCTCGACGCCCAGCGGGGCTCTGCAGCCGGTCTCCAGCTTGGTTTTCGTATCGTCACAGAGCCAATTCATTCCGAACCGGCGGCTAGAGCAGGACTTCACGCAGGCGCTCTTGTCGGTGACACATAAACAACAGAAGGTCGTCTACTTCCTGACGCGGCACGGCGAGCGCGACCCTGGAAACAACGATGCGGTCTCGGGCTACAGCCGGGCAGCACAGGGACTGCAGAGCGACAACTACGACATCAGGACGCTCGACCTGGTAACGACGCAGACGGTGCCTGCGGATGCAGCAGTCGTGGTCGTAGCATCGCCGAAGCAGGAAATGACGCCGGATGAGGCCAAGGCACTGGACACGTGGCTGCGCGCCGGCGGCAAGATGTTCTTCCTGCTCGATCCGGATACGCCACAGACATATCGCGACCTGTTGAAGACGTGGGGCGTCGATGTGCCGCAGGGCACCATTGTGGACGCGATCAGCGCCGTGCAGACGGACCCGCGCGCACCTCTGGTGCATCGCGACCACTATTCGTTCGGGTCGAACGTCAGCCCCGTGGTACGGCCGCTCACCGACTCGACGTTCTACGATCAGTCGGCGGCCATCAGGCCGGTCGACCCGAAGCAGGCGACGGACCTTAACCAACCGCCGGTGTTCTATATCGACAACGCTAATCGCTACTACTTGATCCCCATCGCGTTGACGAGCGGGCCGGTAAGTTGGGTAGAGACAGACCCGAAGACCAACCACTTCGATAGCGGCGAGATCCAGGGGCCGTTGGCCATCGGCGCGACTGTGGAAGCGTACGCGCCGTTCAAGGAGCCGCTGCCGAATCCGGTGCCGGATAAGACGACGCAGATCGTGGTATTCGGCGACTCGGACTTCGCCTCCAACCGGTTCTTCACCTCGTTCGCAAATGGAGATATGTTCCTGAACTCGGTGAACTGGCTGGCTGCCGACCAATCGCTGATCTCGGTACGGCCGAAGTTGGACGCGCCGCGACTGCTGATCGTGACGAACGGGAAGTGGAACTTCATTCGCTGGTCGAGCCTGCTGGTGCTGCCCGTGGTAGTGGCGAGCGCCGGCGTGGTGGTCTGGTGGCGGCGCAGGTAGGCGTCATCCGATGCGCTCGTAGGCACGTATCTCTTAGTGATATGGAGATCGTTTCCATCCCGTCATGAACATCCGCGTCACCATAGGCCTAGTGCTGGTACTCGGCATCACCATCCTGGTGGCTGTGATCGTGTTCGCGACGCGCGGCGGCGGGACGCCGACCAGGGTAGGCACGCCGCAGCAGTTCTTCTACACGGTGAGCGACAACGACATCAACAAGGTGATCGTGGCGCATAACGGGACGACGCTGCAGTTCGTTCAAGACGCGCAGAGCCAGTGGCACTTCAACGACTCGAACGGCGAGTTGGTGGACTTGAATCGTTGGGGTGGCGTAACCCTGCTGTTGAGCGGGCCGCAGTACAAGCGCAAGTTGACGAGTCAGCCTTCGCCGGCGAACCTGACGGAGTGGGGGCTGGACAATCCGACGACAACGGTCACGGTGGGTCTCAAAGCCCTGGGCGACATTCGCATCAAAGTCGGAGCGAGAACACCGCAGAGCGCATCGACGTACACGCAGTTCGAGCGGCTGAACGTTGCGAGCGGCGCGGATCCCGGAGTCTACCTAGTGGACTCGTCGTGGGGTGACGTCATCGCACGGTTGACCACCGAGCCGCCGCACATCCCGACGCCTACGCCGGGGCCAAGCACCGCGACGCCGGACGCAACGGCGACAAGCAACCCCAAGTAGTACAGGGGCTTGTCCCCTGCTCCCCTACTTCGCGAAGGCCGCCTTCAACTCGTTGACGTAGAGGTTGAGATAGGTCTTGCCTTTGGGGATGGCGGCGGTCATGCCGAAGAAGCCGTGGAAGAGACCCTCGGCGCGGACGCACTTCGTGGGGACACCGGCGGCCTGGAGGTGCTTGGCATAGGCCTCGCCTTCGTCGCGGAGGACGTCGTACTCAGCAGGCATCATGAGCGCAGGGGCGACGCCTTTGAGGTCCTTGGCCTGAAGGGGCGCAGCGTAGGGGTTCTTGGCGTCGGCGTCGTTGCGGAGGTAGAGGCCCCAGAAGTAGACCATCATGTCCTTATTGAGCATCAGCCCATCGGAGGACTCGTTGTAGGACTTGGTGTGATAGTTGCGGTCGATGACGGGGTAGACCATGAACTGGTGCTTGAGCGCGGGGCCTTTGCGGTCGCGGGCCATGATGGCGACGGCCGCGGAGAGGTTGCCGCCAGCGCTATCGCCGCCGACCGCGACGCGCTTGCCATCGCCGCCGAACGAGGCCGCGTTCTTGGCGACCCACCCGGTCGCGGCGTAGCAGTCCTCGACGGGTGCAGGAAACTTGTGCTCGGGGGCGAGGCGATAGTCGACGGAGACGACGGTGCAGCCTGCGGCGTTGGCAATCTCGCGGCAGACGGGGTCGCCCATGCGAAGGCTGCCGAGCACCCAGCCGCCGCCGTGGAACCAGACGAGGACGGGACGCGGCGCGGCCCCGGTCTTAGGCGTGTAGATGCGGACGGAGATGTCGCCGTTGGGTCCGGGCACCTTGCGGTCTTCGGTCTTGACCATTTCAGGCGAAGGGGCCTGCGGCGCAGAGTCGATGCCCTTGCGGACCATCTCGAGGGGAAGCGTGTGCATCGGCGGCGCTCCCATGGCTTTGACGGCATCGAGGACTTTCTTGGCGGCGGGATCGAGCGGCGGCATGTAGCACCTCGTGGGAAACAGGGTTACGCGAGGCCATTGTGGCTAGGGACAGAGATGAATGCAAGCGATCGAATCGCGCTCTACGCCTCTAGGTCACGCAGGGCTAAATGGACAAGAATCACCAGGGGCGCCATCACTCCTTGAAACGAGGATGTGACGCGCTGAGCGGCGGCGGCCTCCATAGCGAGCCAGGTATGGA
>JACQEE010000298.1 GCA_016200725.1 Chloroflexota bacterium | reverse complement strand
ACGAGTCCACCAGCGCCGAGTTGATGACCGTGGTCATGTCCGGCGACGGATCCGGCTACTCCGCTCGGCTCTCCGGTAACGTGGAGGACATCGACCCCGACACTGTCGCTGGCGAGGCGGTCGGCAAGGCGCAGCGCGGCCGTAACCCGCGATCGTTGGAGCCCGGCGACTACGAGGTTGTCCTCGAACCAGCCGCCGTGAGCGACATGCTCGATTTCCTGGCCTATACGGGCCTCGGCGCCATGGCCGTTCAGGAAGGCCGATCCTTCATGTCCGGCAAGATTGGCGAGCGTGTGATGGGCGCGAACGTGAGCATCTGGGACGACCCCCTCGATGCGGGCGGCATTCCCCGCCCTATCGACTACGAGGGCATCCCCGCTCAGCGCGTCGAACTCATCGCGAACGGTATCGCCCGCAGCCCCGCCTATGACCTCCGCACTGCTGCGAAGGAAGGCAAGCGCTCAACCGGCCACGCGCTGCCCGCCGCTTGGGGCTTCGGTCCTCTGCCCCGCAATCTCTTTCTCCAACCCGGCGAAGCCTCGATTGATGACCTCATCCACTCGGTGAAGTGCGGCCTGCTCGTTACCCGATTCTGGTACACCCGCGTCGTCCACCCGCTCACCGTCACGATGACTGGCATGACGCGCGACGGCACCTTCCTCATCGAAAATGGCGAGATCGTCGGCCCTGTCAAGAACCTGCGCTTCACCGAAAGCTACGTGGGCGCCCTCAACCGTGTCGATGCCATCAGCCGCCGAACCCTGCTCGCCCGCGATATGTTCGCCGTCAACCGCGTCCCCGCGCTGAAGATCAGCGGCTGGAAGTTCACTGGCGGGACAGAGTACTAGACCCCGGAGGACACTATGGACCCCATGTTGAAAGGTAAGACCGCCATCGTCACCGGCGCGGGTCGCGGCATCGGCCGTGGCATCGCGCTCTGCCTCGCCCGAGAGGGTGCCGACGTCGCCATCGGCGATATCGACCTCAAGAACGCTGAGGCTGTCGCCGTCGAGGTGCGTGCCAAGGGACGCAAGGCCCTCGCCGTGCAGTCCGATGTCGGTACGCGCAGGGGTGCCGAGGCGCTCGTGGAGGCCGCGCTCAAGGCCTTCGGCAACGTCGATATCCTCGTCAACAACGCTGGCGTCGTCGGCGCGAAGGGCTGGCAGGACCGCCCCATCCCCAGCGATGACGACTGGGCCGAAGTGCTGCGCGTCAACCGCGGACTCCAGGGTAGCAGCGCGATTCCTCACTACTGCGCCAGCAAGGCGGCGGACATCAACTACACGCAGTCCCTCGCCCTCATGCTCGCGCCCTTCAACATCAACGCGAACGCGATTCTCCCTGGGATGCTGCTCACCGATATGCTCAAGGGCATCTACGACCAGGGCACACTCCGTGGCCGCAGCGGTCGAGAGATGAGCCACGACGAGATATACAAGATGTCCATCGCCAACATTCCGCTCGGCCGCGGCCAGGGTCCAGAGGACATCGGTAACATGGCCGTTTTCCTGGCCTCTGACTTGGCGAAGAACGTGACCGCGCAGGCCATAGACGTCGATGGCGGCTTCCGCATGCACTAAGCGAGTGACCGCGAGTCCGAGGTCTTAGGACTGGCTGTCGAGCTTGAGCACCGCCAGGAAGGCTTCCTGCGGTATCTCGACGTTGCCCACCATCTTGAGGCGCTTCTTCCCCTCGGCCTGCTTTTTGAGCAACTTCATCTTCCGCGTGATGTCGCCGCCGTAACACTTCGCGAGCACGTTCTTGCGCATCGCCCGGATGGTCTCTCGCGCGATCACCTTGTTCCCGATCGCCGCCTGTATTGGCACCTCGAACATCTGGCGCGGGATCAGTTCTTTGAGCCGCTCGACCAGCGCCTTCCCCTGCCGGTACGCATTCGTCCGGTGGATGATTAGCGACAGGGCGTCCACCGGGGTGGCATTCACCAGGATGTCCAGCTTGACCAGGTCTCCCGCACGATATTCGAGGAAGTGGTAGTCCATCGAGGCGTATCCCTGAGTCCGCGACTTCAAGCGGTTGTAGAAATCGGTCACGACTTCGCCCAATGGG
>JACQEE010000022.1 GCA_016200725.1 Chloroflexota bacterium | reverse complement strand
TCTGCGGATCCGCGGCAGCCATGGGCAGATCGGCGATCGGCACGGCCACTTCAAGAAAATCGAAATAGAAACGGGTTCCCGCGGGCCCCGCATGCGTCATCGTCACCGTGTGCTGGCCCGGGCTGAAGGAGCGGAACTTGGCGGACGTGTTGGCCGACTTCGTAGCCAGGACGCCGTCGACGCTGTAGGTCAGGTAGCCGCTGCCAGCCTTGTTGGCAGCGCCGATGCCCCTCGCATCCAGTTTGATGTTAGAGGTCTTTACGCTGATCTGTACTTCGACGCCATTCTGTGTGGAACCTGCCTTCGGCGAAGAAACGCTGATCGTTGGCGGCTTTGGAGCGCTGGCACCGAGGACGAAGAGAAGGATGAGCGGGAGCAGAAGAGCCAGCGGAACTCCCCACCGCGCTCGGCGCAATGTACCGTGAGTGTTTACCGAGTCCATCGAGAACTCCTTCCGGCGACTACATTGCAGATTTGCGTTGCACGAGTCCTCGGCGCTTGAAGAACCTAATGGAGATTTGCGGCGGCGAGGCAGCCACACATACAAGGGGATAGGTGCCAAGAAGTGCACAAAGAGAATGTATACCATTCGTCAATATCGAACGGTTATTGCACCGCGAAATGAGAGGCAAGAATAAAGAGGCTTGGATTCAGCAGACTAGGACTTCTGCTGTGTCAGACCGTCGTAGTACTGGTAGGTCTTGGCGCGGAGGCCGACGGGTTCGAGGCGCTGACCGAGTGTGGAGTGGAAGTGCTTGCGGATGTCGGCTACGGTCCAACCGCCGGGGAACACGGCGGGGGCGATCATCTTAGGGTGGGAGAGCAGGCTCAACGTGTCGCCTTCGAGGCGCACGATCTGGCCGGTGACGTTGGCCGCGTCGTCGCTGGCCAGGAAGACGGCGATGGGCGCGACGTGCTCCGGCGGCCACTGCGGGAAGGTCGGGCTGGCGAAGCCCTTCGCGCGCGAGTTGTCGGCCATGCGCGTGGCGGCCATCGGCGAGATGGCGTTGACGCGGATGTTGTACGCGGCGAGTTCCATGGCCCAGTTGTAGGTGAACGAGGCGACCGCGCCCTTACTCGCGCCATAGACCGACTGCGAGAGGATGCCCGACTGCGAGCCGGAGGTGACGTTGATGATGCAGCCATGACGCTGGGGCATCATGTGATCGAGGGCGTGGCGCGTCGGGTTGAAGGTGCCGCGCACGTTGACGGCGAGCATCTGGTCGAGCGACTCGGTCGTCTCCTGCCATATCGGCAGGTTGTGGTGGATGCCGGCGTTGTTGACGAGGCAGTCGATGCCGCCGAAGGCCTCGACGCACTGCGCGATGAGGCGGCCCGCACCGCGCCAGTCGGCCACCGAGTCGGCGTTGGGGATGGCCTTGCCGCCGCGCTCGGCGATCTCACCGACGACCTTCTCGGCTTCGGCGGCGTCGACGTCGTTGACCACGACCTTCGCGCCCTCGGCGGCCATGGCCATCGCGTAGGCGCGGCCGAGGCCGCGGCCCGCGCCGGTGACGACGATGCGCTTGTTGTCTAAGAGGCCCATGATTGCTCCTTCGAGAGGCTGTTGCTCTCGGGGCCTCACTCCTCACCCTTGATCCCTCTCCCCTTGGGGAGAGGGGAGACCCCACCCATCACTGGCCTTTGAACTTAGGTTCGCGCTTTTCGAGGAAGGACTTGAAGCCCTCTACGAAGTCTTCGGTGCGCATGAGGCGCTCTTGGCCGTAGGTGCCGAACTCGAGATCGATGTCGAGGGTGCCGGACTCGGCGCGGTAGACGGCACGCTTCGCCAGGGCGATGGCCGCGGACGGCCCCTTGGCCAGTTTCTCGGCGAGAACCATCGCCTCGTCGAGCAGGCGATCGTGGGGGACGACCTTGGCGACGAGGCCCAGACGCAACGCCTCTTCGGGGCCGATGGGGTCGGCGCTCCAGATCAGTTCGAGGGCTTTCTGCGTCCCGAGCAGTTTGGTGAGCGTGTACGACGTGCCCATGTCGGGCTGGAGGCCGCGCTTGAGGAAGATGGGGATGAGGCGCGCCTTGTCGGACATGATGCGGATGTCGGGGCCGAGGGCGAAGCCCATGCCGCCGCCCGCGGCGACGCCGTTGATGGCGCCGATGATGGGGATATTAGCGGTGCGCATCATCATGACAGGCTGGCGGTCGGGTCGCGGGCGCGGCCAGGTCATGTGGGATCCGCCGAGTTTCTTGTCTGCCTGCATGTCGTTGACGTCCATGCCGGAGCAAAAGCCCTTGCCCGCGCCGGTGACGATGAGCACTTTCACGCCGCTGGCGCCACTGTCCGCTTCGCGCAGCACCTCGAGGAACTTGTCCATCATGCCCGCGCTCATCGCGTTGAGCGTCGACGGCCGGTTGAGCGTGGCGATGGCGATAGGGCCGCGGCGCTCGTAGAGCACCTGCGGCTGCGCGGCAGTGGTCATCGAGAACTCCTTGGCGATGAAGGTCGCGAACATTCTGGGGATGGCCTCGAAGGGTGTCAAATAGCGAATGTGTCGCGGGGTATAATGGCGCCCTCCGCCGTCCATGGTTCGACAGGCTCACCACGAACGGCTTTCTAGCAGGCCGCATACGCATGCCAAAGAAGATTGCCTATCTCGGGCCGCCCGGCACGTTCTCCGAAGAGGCTGTGCTCGCGTATGACGCCAGCGCGCAGGGTGTGCCGTGCCCATCGGTGGCGGCGGCCATCGCGACGGTCGAGGCGGGCAAGGCCGACGAGGCGATGGCGCCCATCGAGAATAGCATCGAGGGGTCGGTGACCGACACGCTCGATCTGATGATCCACGTTACGAAACTCAAGATTCGCATGGAACTGGTGCTGCCGGTCACGCAGTGCCTCATGGCGGCGCGGAACATGCCGCTCGACGAGATCAAGGTGGTCTACTCGCACCCGCAGCCGCTGGCGCAGTGCCGTCGCTTCCTGGAGGCGAAGTTGCCGCAAGCGCAGGCGGTCGCGTCGCTGAGCACCGTACAGGCGGTCGCCGACATGAAGGCGCACAAAGGCTCGCCGGCGGCGGCCATCGCGCCACGACGGGCGGCGCAACTCTACGGCGCGACGCTGCTCGCCGAGGGCATCCAGGACCACGCGCACAACGTGACCCGCTTTGTCGTGCTCGCGCGCGAGGACCACGCGCCGACGGGCGACGACAAGACGTCGATCGCCTTCTCGTTCGCCGAGGACAAGCCGAAGCAGATCTACCTGGCGGTGAAGGAGTTCGCCGATCGCGGCATCAACCTGAGCAAGATCGAGTCGCGGCCAGCGAAAGAGGGTCTCGGCAAGTACTTCTTCCTGCTCGACTTCGACCGGCACCGCCTGGACCCTGTCGCGGTCGATGCGCTCGCCAATCTGCGGCGCCTCGCGCAGATGCTGATCGTGTTCGGGTCGTATCCCCGCTACCGGGCGCGGTAACGACACTGTCGTTGCGTGCTAGAATCCGCCTCGGTCTGTCGGATTGCACCTTAGGAGACTTTTCATGTCGCTGAAAGACCGTGTCGTTATCATGACGGGCGCTGGACGAGGGATCGGCAAGGCCGCGGCGCTTAAGTTTGCGGAGGCGGGGGCGAGCGTCGCCGCGGTCTCGCGGACGAAGGCGCAACTGGACGACATCGTGAAGCAGATCAAAGCCAAGGGCGGGAAGGCGATAGCCGTCGAGGCGGACATCTCGGTCGAGGCGCAGGTGAAGGCGATGGTGGACGCCGTCGTGAAGCAGTTTGGCAAGGTCGACGTGATGGTGAACAACGCGGCGATGCCGGGGCCGACGAAGCCGCTGTATGAGATCGACATGAAGGAGTGGGAGATCCCTATCGCCATTAACCTGCGCGGCTCGGCGATGTGCGCGAAGTACGTGCTGCCGCACATGATCAAGCAACGCAGCGGCGTCATCATCAACGTCTCGTCGAGCGCCGGCCGCCAGGGCATCTTCGGGCGGACGCACTACTGCGCGTCGAAGGCGGGCCTCTTCGGGCTGACGATGGCGCTGGCAACTGAGGTTGGGAAGTACAACATCCGCGTGAACTGCGTGGTGCCTGGGGCCATCAACACCGAACTGCTGGTCGCCTACCACCAGCGCATCGCCAACGAGCGCGGGGTGTCGTACGAGACGGTGCGCGACGAGGCGGCGAAGGCCGCGCCGCTGAACAAGATCGTCAGTCCGGCGGAAGTTGCGGACTTCATGGTCTACCTCGCCTCCGACCAGTCGAGCGGCCTGACAGGGCAGAACATCAATATCAACGCCGGGTCGTATATGACGTAGGGGAGGGGAAGAAGGGTGAAGGGTGAAGCGAAGAGGGGACGAAGAGGATGAAGACGCGGGCGACGTTGACCTGTCCTCAGTGCGGCAAGCAGCAGGAGGCAGAAATGCCGTTGGACGCCTGCCAGCATTTTTATAAGTGTATCTACTGTCATACGGTACTGCGACCGAAGCCGGGCGACTGCTGCGTCTTCTGCTCGTACGCCGACACCCGCTGCCCGCCGAAGCAGGCGGAGGCTGCGTAGCATGCGGCTAGCTAACAAAGTAGCCATCGTCGCCGGCGTGGGACCGGGGATCGGGCGGCACTCGGCGCTGACGTTCGCGCGCGAGGGCGCGGCGGTGGCGCTCGTGGCGCGGACGAAGTCGCGGCTGGACGAGGTCGCGGCGGAGATACGCGCGCACGGCGGGAAGGCGCTCGCGGTGCCGTGCGACATGGCCGACGAGGCGCAGGTGCAGGCGATGATGCGCCAGGTGCACGAGGCCTTCGGGCGCATCGACGTGCTGATGAACAACGGTACGTACTCGGGAGGGCTGTTCGCGGTGAAGGACCTCACGATTAAGGAGTGGAACGAGGTGCTGCACGGCGCGCTCACGTCGTACCTGCTGCTCTGCCGCGAGGCGCTGAAGTACATGATTCCGCAGCGGAGCGGGTCGATCGTGAACGTGTCCTCGGGAGCAGGGAAGCAAGGTTTTCGCAATCGAGGCGCGTACGGCGCGGCGAAGGCGGGGGTGAACAACCTGACGCACACGCTGGCGTTCGAGGTTGGGCGCCAGGGCATCCGCGTGAACGCGATCGTCGTCGGTGCGGTGAAGGGCGAGGCGGTCGCGCAGGGTGCGCTCGACCGGGCGCAGGCGGCAGGCATGACGATCGAGGAACTGCAGGCGCGCTGGGGCAAGCGGTCGCCGCTCGGGCGCATGGTACTGCCGCAGGAGGCAGCCAACCTCGCGTTGTTCCTGGCCTCCGACGAGTCGAGCGGAATGACGGGGCAACTTATCAACATGACCGCGGGCGTGATCCAGCACTAACCGCCGGGCGGATTTGAAATCCGCCCCTACATAAGCGCAGACTGTCGTTGACATGCACACGCCCGGCATCAATCTCGCCTCCGACTATTTCCTCCTCGTTTTTGGCGGTTCGCTGGGACTCATCCAGGCCGTCGCGGCGTGGAGCGGGCTGCGCGGGCTGTTGTTCGTGCGCGAGTCGCGTGCCGCGTACGTCATCGGTACGGTGATGCTCGTGGGCACGTTTGCGTGGTTCGTGCTGACGGGCGACTACAAGACCCCTGGCGATGTCGGGGGAGTGCAGGGCTCGCAGCAGTTCGGCCTGTTTCTCGCGGGGACGACGTCGGCGACGGTGGTGACGGCGGTCGTGGCGTCGGTGACGCAAGCAGGTAGCAAGCCCGTTCATGGTTCGACAGGCTCACCACGAACGGATCCGCGCGGCGAAGGCCTCGACGAGCTACGCGAAATGACGTGGGTTGCGGCGATGCGGGCGCGGCTGCGGAGAATTGCGCGTGATTAGCGCCGACCACCACGTCTTCCACTGGATCAACGGGCTGGCCGGACGATGGGACGTGCTCGACGATGTGATGAAGTTGCTGGTGAGCGACTTCTTCATGCCGGTCATCCTCGCGCTGGCGGCCTTCGCGCTGTGGTTCGCGGGGCGGTCGGCGCAGGAGCGCTACCTGAACCAGTGGGCGTTCCTCTATGCCGTGATCGGCGCGGGCTTTGCCAACCTATTTGTGAAGGTGTTCAACCAGCACTTCTACCGACCTCGGCCGTTCATCGTGTTCCCGGATACGCACGTGCTGTTCTACCAGCCGACCGATCCATCGTTTCCGAGCAACGCGGCGGCGTACAGTTTCGCGCTCGCGGCAGGCGTGTTCCTAGTGAACCGGCGCTACGGGTTGGTGATCGGTCTCGGGGCGCTGCTCTTCTCGTTCGCGCGCGTGCTGAACGTGTTCAAGCTGGTCGTGGACTGGGCGCTCGGGCTGGTGCGCTGGTGGCACCTGGCGTAGGGCGAGGAAGACCAGGGCCTACTGTGCACAAACTGTTCGCCTACTCGCTCTGCGACTTTCGGCGTATGGCTTGAGTCTTCCCGGCGAATGCTCCAAAGAATGGCGAGCCTGCGCCGAGCAAGAACCCGAAGTCGTACCAGTTGCCACTTCGTGCGGCGTCATACAGGGAGAATCTATCCCATGCACCGAACAGATGAACGATGAAGACGATCCATGCCGTTAGGCCGTTCCAGAGTCCCCAAAGCAAGTTATGCCACCACATGGTGATCTGCTCCTTTAGAACAAGCGAGACAGCGATCAGTAGGCGGCGAGTAAGCTACTCGCACGCTGTGCCCGGTCGAGATGAAGAGCGTGGTCAAATGACGGAGAGCACCGCAGAGGGATTCTTCCTCTCCGGCTGCGCTCAGAATAACAGAAGTTAGCGGCGACCGAACCAACGCTTTTCTTCGGCACGTGGCGGTGCGGATGGAGGGAGGGGCTTGCCATCGACGATGGCGCGGGGGATGACGGTGGCCATGTCGCGGGCGCGCTGCTCGCCGACGATGCGGGCGGCGGCGGCGATGCCTTCGCGCATCGCGGGCACGCGCGAACCGCGCGCCATGTGCGCATCGGTCGCGAGCACGTGCACGACGCCACGTTTGAGCATGGACTCGGCGGCTCTTTGGTAGGGCTTGCCGAAGTGGCCAGCGATGCTGCCGCAGGTCACCTGGCCAAGGATGCCGCGCTCGGCGTAACGGTCCATGACTTTCGGTTCGAGCACGAGGGCATCGCAACGCTCGGGGTGAGCGATGATCGGCATGAGGCCGCGCAGTTGGAGTTGGAAGAGCAGGTCGTCGGCGTGCAGGGGCAGGATGTTGCTGAAGGGAAACTCGACGAGGATGTAGGGGCCGTTGTTGATCGGCAGCGCGATGCCCTGCTCGATCTGGGTCACCAGGTCGGGGTCGAGGTGATTCTCCATGCCGACGACGAAGGTGAGGGCGATGCCGGCCTGGGCGACGTCGCGGCGCAGCGCCTCGACGCGAGTGAGGAAGTCGCGGCCGCGAACGAGGCCGGCGACATCGTTGCTGTGCGGCGTGAGCAGCACCGTGTCGATGCCATCGGCAGCGGCGATGCGCGCCATCTCGAGGGCATCTTCGATTTTCTTGGGGCCGTCGTCGACGCCCGGCAGCGTGTGGTTGTGAATGTCGACGAAGGCGGTCATGGCAGCGCGCCCTTCGACAATGCTCCTGGAAGTTGAGGTGGTCGCGCGCGAGAGGGAAGACGGCGTCGAGGACGACCTGGCCGGTGACGCGATGGTCGCGGTGCTGGTAGAAGGTGCGCCGCAAGGGGTCGGTGGTCAAAACGACGTCGGGCTTGGCGCGGCGGATCTCGCGGACGACATCGCCGCGGAACTGTTTGGTGTCTTCGATTTCACCATCGGGATGGCGAAGGAAGACGACCTCTTTGATGCCGAGCACCTTCGCGGCTTCGAGTTGCTCGTTCTCGCGGAGGGCGGCGAGGCGCTCGGAGGTCATCGCTGGGTCGTCGGAGCCCTTGTCTCCGTTGGTGCAGACGACGAGGGTGGCCTGCGCGCCTTTGCCGATCCACTTCGCGAGGGTGCCGCCGGCGCCGATCTCGGCATCGTCAGGGTGCGGCGTGCAGATGAGCACGCGCTGGGGGACGTAGTCCGGGGGAACGGGCATGGGTTCACTCTCGATTCGTGATGATGCGAACGAGATTACTGTGCGCGAAAGGCGGCGAGGGTGTCAAGGCGATAGGAAGGAGAAGAGTATTAACCACCAAGACCACAAAGGGAGATTGAATTTTTGGAACAGAGGATGCAGAGGCCGACTAGACCATGTAGGCACCGCCGTTGGCGTGGAAGGTCTGGCCAGCCATCGAAGGGCTGGTGTTCATGGCGGCGTAGATGATGACGTCGGCGACTTCTTCGGGGCGAAGACCGCGGAGGAAGGGGAAGCCACGGACCTCTTCCTTGAACTCCTCATCCGTCGGCCCTTCCTCGCTGCCCATCTTGGTGACCATGCGGCCGGGCGCCACGCAGGTGGCGATGATGCCGTACCGCGCGACTTCCCATGCGAGGGTCTTGGTGAACATCACGATGCCGGCCTTGCTCGCGGAGTAGGCGGCGAGGCCCTTGAGCGGCTGGACGGCGTTGCCCGAGGCGACGTTGACGATGTGTCCGCTGCGCGCGGTGCGCATCGCGGGGATGACGGCCTGGCAGGTGAAGATGGTGCCCTTGAGGTTGATGGCAAGGATGCGGTCGATGGTCTCTTCTTTGAGTTCCTCGATACGCTCGTGCTTCACGATGGCGGCGACGTTGCAGAGGATGTCGATGCGGCCGAACTCGGCCTCGACCCGCTTGGCCATCGCGTCGCACTGTGCCTTGTTGGAGATGTCCGTCTTGACGTAGATGGCCTTGCGCCCGGTCTCCCTTTTGATCGTATCGACCGCCTCTTTACCCCAGTCGTCGCGGATGTCGGCGATCGCGATGTCACAGCCCTTCGCGGCGAGGCCGAGGGCGGTGGCGCGGCCAAGACCCCAGGGCCGCGCGGCGCCCGTCACGATGGCGACATTGTTGTTGGATGCCATATGAGTCCTCCTGAGCGGTTCGCGCCGTTGTAGTTCCCTTCGCCGAGACTCAGGGCAGGCTATCGGCTCACCACGAACGGCAACGTGAACAGCGCGGATGATAGGTTCAGCCCTGGGGTGCGTCAAGATTGCGTAGAGCGTTCGCCTTGAGGCGCGCGCGAGGCGCGTGCTAGACTGCTTTGCGACGAAGGGCACCTTTTCCTCATGGCTATCTACTACATCACAGGACTCGAGCGCGGCGCGGGCGCGACGGCGCTTGCCGCCTCGCTGGCCGCGACGCTTAAGGAACAGGGCCGCAAGGCCGGCTACTTCAAGCCCGTAGCCGTCGTCGAAGGCACTGAGTATTCGGGCGACCCGGACACGTCGTTCTGCCGAGCGCAGTTGGGCCTCGACGATCCCGTGGCGCTGGCGCCTCGAGCGGAAAAAGCAGAGGCGCTGAAGAGCGGGCTGCCTACCGAGGCACGCGCGACGATCACGCAACGCTGGCCGAAGATCTCGACGGGCAAAGACGCGATGTTTGTCGAAGGGGTGCCGTGCAGCGGGCAGACCACCGCGGCATCAGCCGACCTCGCAACGCTGCTCGACGCGCGCGTCATCGTCGTGGCGCGATACCGGCGCGGCATGGATATCGTGCAGATCGTCGCTGCGAAGGAACGCTTCGGCGGGCGCTTCGCCGGCGTCGTGCTCAACGCAGTCGCGCCGTACAGTCAGCGAGTCGCGTCGGAGGAGACGAAGCCCGCGCTCGAGGCGAAGGGCGTGCGCGTACTTGGCATCATCCCCGAGGACCGGGTGCTCGTCGGCTTCTCGGTGGCCGATTACAGCAAGACGCTGGGCGGGCGCATCCTCAACAGCGAAGAGCGCGCAGGCGACATCGTGGAGAACCTGCTCGTCGGCGCGCTGCTCG
>JACQEE010000297.1 GCA_016200725.1 Chloroflexota bacterium | reverse complement strand
GTGCGGATGCTGGAGGACTTCGACCGCTATCTGCCCAAGATCCGCGCGCTCAACCCCGATGTGCTGATGATCGGCGGCGACCACTCGACGCCATCGCTGCTCGCAGCCCACTCGTGGCATCCGGTGCCGTTCCTGCTGCACTCGAAGTACTCCGGCCGCGACGGCATCGCCGAGTTCTCGGAGCGCGCATGCGCCCGCGGCTCGCTGGGGCGCTTCCCAGCGCAGCAGGCGCTCCACCTCGCGATGGCCAACGCGCTGAAGTTGACGAAGTACGGGGCCTGACCTAATCCCTGGCCCCTTCCCTTTAGGAAAGGGGAAGATATCCGAAGAGGAAAAGCGATGCGCGTCCCGATCGCAGCGGGCAACTGGAAGATGCACACTACCATCGCCGAGGCCGAGGCGCTCGTGCGCGAGATGCTGCCTGGCCTCGAGGCGCTGCAGGGCGTCGAGAAAGTCATATGCCCGCCATTCGTCTCGCTCGCAGCCGTGCGTGCACTGACGAAGGGCACAACGATCCAGGTCGGCGCGCAGAACATGCACCACGAATCGAAGGGCGCCTTCACGGGCGAGGTTGCGCCAGCCATGCTCGCAGGCCTGTGCGACTACGTGATCCTGGGCCACTCCGAGCGTCGGCAATACTTCCACGAGGACGACGCTTTCATCAACAAGAAGGTCGCCGCTGCGATCAAGGCCGGGCTGAAGCCGATGCTCGCGGTCGGTGAGCGACTCGAGGAGCGCGAGGGTGGGCGGACGCGGGACGTGATCACGCGACAGGTGCAGGGTGGGCTGAAGGACATCGCGCCCTCGCCAGCGCTGACGCTCGCCTACGAGCCGGTCTGGGCGATAGGCACGGGCCGCGCGGCGACGGGCGCAGATGCGAACGAAACGATCGGCCTTATCCGCGAGTTGTTGTCGAAGCAGTACGGCAGGCCATTCGCCCAACAGGTGCGCATCCTCTACGGCGGCAGCGTCACGGCGGAGAACATCGCGCAGTTCATGGCGAAGCCGGAGATCGATGGTGGACTCATCGGCGGGGCTAGCCTCAAGGCCGACGCCTTCGTCAGCATCGCGCGACAGGCCGCAGAGGCACGCAGGCGGTAAGGGGTGGGGCACGAATGGAAGCATTTGAGCATGTGGTCAAGGTCTTCATGGAATTGCAAGGCTACGCAGTATCAACGAATGTGAAGATTCCGGTGAGACAACAGACGGCAAAGAAGGCTCGTGTCGAATACCAGACCCACGGTTACGAAATGGATAGGGGTCGGAGTGAGAAGTTTTCGGGCCATTATGGGAGGCTCAAACAAGTCTGATCTTGGCGGGTACAAGATATTTAACAATCCCAACTTGCAGCAGAAAATCATTGAGAAATCAGGTGAGATTTACAACTACCACCCGAACCAGGTGGAGTTGTGGCTGTTTGTGGGACATTTCGAATCCTTGAAGCAAGAGAGAAAGATTAGAGATGGACTAGCAAAGTCTCATTCTGGATTTCGTTCAGTTACGGTCGTTGGGTTAAGCGAGATTGTCAGCGTAATACTCAAAGCCCTCGACAGCAAAATGTACTTTAACGATCCAGTCATCATGACTGTCCGAGCTCTGGAAATGGCAAAGGTTCTTCAGGTTGCGAAGCACTGAAGATTCTCGGATTCTCCTAATCGCTATCGTTGGGCCGACCGCTATCGGCAAGACAGAACTCGCTATCGAGGTGGCCGAACGCCATCGCGGTGAGATCGTGGGCGCAGACAGCCGCCAGGTTTACCGAGGACTCGATATCGGCACGGGCAAGCCAAGCGCGGGGGAGCGGGCGCGCGTGCCGCATCACCTCATCGATGTCGTCAACCCGGGCGAAGAGTTCAGCGTCGCGCTGTTCCAGCGACTCGCCTCGCAGGCCATCGTCGAGATTCACGGCCGCGGCAGGTTGCCGGTGCTCGTGGGCGGCACCGGGCACTGGGTGTGGGCGCTGTTGAAAGGCTTTCGCCTGCCGCAGGTGCCGCCGAACGAGGCGTTGCGCAGCGAACTGTACTCGGTTGGCAACGAGGCGGATGGCGTCGAACGGCTGAACACGATGCTGCGCGACCTCGATCCGGTGGCAGCCCAGCGCATCGACCCGCGCAACATCCGGCGAGTCGTGCGCGCCATCGAGGTGACGAGGACGCTGGGGGTGCCATTCTCGCAAGTCGCAACGGCTGAACCGCCGCCCTACCGCCCGCTCGTCATCGGCCTCACGGCGTCCCGAGAGGTGATGGACCAGCGTATCGATGCTCGAGTGGAGGCGATGTTCGCTGCAGGCTGGGTCGACGAGGTGCGAGGACTGCTGGCCGGCGGCTGCAAACCAGACTTGCCGTCGCTCTCCGGCCTCGGCTACCCGGTGATCGTCCGGCATCTTGAGGGCGACCTGTCGCTCGCAGAGGCGATCGAGCAGGTGAAGCGCGAGACGCGGCGCTTTGCGCGACGGCAGTACCAGTGGTTTCGTCCGAGCGACGAGGCCATTCGCTGGATCGACATAACGAAGGAACCGCTGCGCGAGGCTGAAGAAGCCATCCGGGCCTGGATGGCCGGTTAGTCGGCCTCGGCGCAGTCACGCGGCGGCGCTGTCTTTATCTTCTCGAGCACGGCGATGTAGTCGGGAGGCAGAGCCTTCTCGTTGGCGCCTCGCACGATACCGCTAAGGTAGTCGCGGGTCGGCGGTACGTGGTAGGACTCCTTGTTCTTGACGGTGTAACTCAAACAGGTCTCGGTCGTTCCGTCGGGGCCCATCACTGGGGACACCTCGATGCGCTCGCAGTGGGTTGGCACCCCCTCTTTCGCATCGAGGCGGCGAGCGCCTTCCTCGGTGATGTCGTACACGAATCCCCAGACGACATCCTTTTGGTTGCCGGTACGGACGATGTCGGCGACGCCACCCTTGCGCTTTCTGGAACAGCGCGTGAACTGCAACTGGTATCCATCGAGCCGCGCTTTGCCGATCCGCTCGGCGCGAACGCCGTCGCGCAGCAGTTCGGCATCGAGGAGGTTGCTCCCGTAGGCGAAGTAATTCACGTATGACTCCATTGCAAGATAGGGCTTGAGGAGAAGAGTTTCGAAGAGACCCCAACAGTGTCGCGAGTATAATGGACGCTCGCAAGGGGCCAACCGATGGATTTTATCAAGATGCAGGGCACGGGCAATGATTTTGTCATGATCAACGCCCTGCGCGTCGAGCGCGACTGGCCGAAACTGGCCGTGGCGATGTGCGACCGCCACTTCGGTGTGGGAGCGGACGGAATCGTTCTCGTGGCTCCGTCGGATGCCGCCGACTTGAAGATGCGCATGTTCAACCCCGACGGCTCCGAGGCCGAGATGTGCGGCAACGGCATCCGGTGCTTCGCCAAGTACGCCATCGAGGAGGGCCTCGCCCCCGGCGAGCGCGCCCAACTCACGATCGAGACACTGGCGGGGCTGAGGACGACGACTGCTCGCATGGACGGGCGCTACGTCCGTTCAGTGCGAGTGGGCATGGGGAAGCCGAGATTGGCCCCGAAAGAGATTCCTGTCGCCGCCAGCGGCAGCGGTCCGGTGATCGACCACGCCATTCGAGTCAACGGCACCTCGTTCAAGGTGACGTGCGTCTCGATGGGGAACCCGCACGCGGTCGCCTTCGTCGATGAGCCGGTCTCAGGACTGCCTCTCGAGGTTCTTGGGCCGAAGGTGGAGCACGATAAGTTCTTTCCCAAGCGTGTCAACTTCGAGGTTGCGAATATCGTGGACAAGCGTCACGTTACTTCTCGGGTCTGGGAGCGCGGCGCAGGGTTGACGCTCGCGTGCGGCACCGGCGCCTGCGCGGTGATGGTGGCCGCACACCTCAAAGGTCTCGTCGGCGACTCAGTCGAGGTGAAAGTACCTGGCGGTGCGCTCAACATCGAGTGGGACGGCAAGGGCGAGGTATTCCTCGAGGGCTCCGCGGAAACGGTCTTCCGCGGCACCTGGCCTTCGAATGGCAGATAGGCCGCGTTTTCCTCTTTCGCCCTCGACCCTGCATCTCTCTTTCGCTATCATGTCTCGCGTTGCTGCAAGCAGTCGGGCCAGGAGATAGGCATGCGATTGGCTAACCGGATAGAGAAACTACCGCCGTACTTGTTCGTCGCTATCTCGAAGAAGATCGCGGAGAAGCGCGCACAGGGCATCGACGTCGTCACCTTCGGCATCGGCGACCCCGACCTGCCGACGCCGAAGCATGTCCTCGATCGCCTCTGGAAGGCGGCGCAAGACCCGGCGAACCATCGCTACCCTGAGTCCGAAGGGCTCCCGGAGTTTCGCAAGGCTATCGCGGGTTGGTACCATCGCCGTTTCGGCGTTACGCTGAATCCTGACACCGAAGTGCTGCCGCTCATCGGCGCGAAGGAAGGCATCGGCCACGCAGCGTTGTGCTTCATCGATCCCGGCGACATCGCACTCGTGCCGGACCCTGGCTATCCCGTCTACAGCGTCGGCACGATGTTCGCCGGCGGCGAGTCGTACTGGCTGCCGCTCACAGAGGAGAATGGGTGGCTGCCCGACCTCGACGCCATCCCCGCCGACGTGGCGAGGAAGGCGAAGGTGCTGTGGATCAACTATCCCAACAACCCGACCGGTGCGGTGGCCGACCTTGGCTTCTTCAACAAAGTCGTGGCCTTCGCGAAGAAGAACGGCACCGTGGTGCTCCACGACGCGCCGTACACGGAGGTCGCGTTCGATGGGTACAAACCGGTGTCGTTCCTTCAGGCCAAGGGGGCCATGGACGTGGGCATGGAGTTCCACTCCCTGTCGAAGTCGTTCAACATGACGGGCTGGCGCGTCGGCATGGCCGTCGGCAACGCGAAACTGATCAACGCGTTGATGCGTGTGAAGTCGAACCTCGACTCCGGAATCCCGCAGGCGATCCAGTACATGGCCATCGAGGCGCTCAATGGCCCGCAGGATGTGATCGCCGAGAACGACAAGACCTACCAGCGCCGTCGCGATAAACTGGTCGCCGCGCTTACGAAACTAGGGTTGAAGTGCATCAAGCCAAAGGCGAGCCTCTACATCTGGGCACGTGTTCCTGAGGGCTACACATCGGCGGAGTTTGCGACCAAGCTCATCGATGAGGCCGCCGTCGTGGTGACGCCGGGCAGCGGGTACGGCAAGTATGGCGAGGGGTATATCCGTCTCTCGCTCACGCTGCCGGATGCTCAACTTGAGAAGGGCGTCGAGCGGCTGAGCAAGTTGAAACTCGCAGGGAAGTAGGAGGCGCGCTATCCCCAGGACTCCAATCGCGACGCGGCAGCCCATCGAACGGGCGATCCTTGCCGGTGTGGAGGTCAGGGGCATACACGGCGCTCTCTCACTAGACGACTCGCTCGAGGAACTCACACAACTGGCGAACACGGCCGGCGCCAAGGTGGTCGGCGCTGTGCGCCAGCGGCTGCAGCATCCGGTCCGCACCTACCTTGGCGGCGGGAAACTCGAGGAACTCTCCAGCCTCGTGCAGCAGCACCAGGCCACGACGGTGATCCTCGACGATGAACTCTCGCCTACCCAACAGAAAATCCTAGAAGACGCGACGCACATCAAGGTCATCGACCGCACGGCGCTGATCCTGGACATCTTCGCCCGCCGCGCGCAGACCCGTGAGGGTCGCCTCCAGGTCGAACTGGCGCAGCACGAGTATCTGCTGCCGCGACTGGCGGGGCAGTGGTCGCACCTCGAGCGCCTCGGCGGCGGCATCGGCACGCGCGGGCCTGGTGAAAGCCAGATCGAGACGGATCGCCGCCTGATCCGGAATCGCATACAGAAACTCAAGGAGCAACTCGAGGAAGTGCGGCGCCATCGGGCGCTCTACCGCGAGCGGCGCAAGCAGCAACGTCTTCCAGTGCTCTCGCTGGTTGGGTACACGAACGCGGGGAAGAGCACGCTCTTCAACCTGCTCGGCAAGGCCGATACGCTCGTGCAAGACCGCCTCTTTGCCACGCTCGACCCGGTTACGCGGCGTTGCCAGTTCCACTCCGGCCACCCGTTCCTCCTCACCGATACCGTCGGCTTCATCCAGAAACTGCCGACCGCTCTCGTGGCCGCTTTCCGCGCGACGCTCGAGGAACTCGCCGATGCCGACGTGCTCGTCCACGTCATCGACATCTCGCATCCCAACGCTATCGAGCAGCGCGAGGTGGTTGACCAGACGCTGCAAGCGATGGGCCTCGCTGAGAAGCGCGTCGTGCTGGCGTACAACAAAATCGACCGGCTGGCGCCCGATAAGGAAGCAGTCGATCAAGTCGTGGCCGATCTCCGGCCGCGGCTCGTCGTGCCCGGACTGCCGGCGGCATTCGTGTCGGCGGCGAAGGGTTGGGGTATGCCGAGGCTTCTGGAAACGCTCGAGGCTGCGCTAGAGGGCGTATCCCGGCCCACGAACGTGATCGAGGTGGGATAAGGGGAAGGCGAATGGCACCCCTGTTCACCGCCGCCCAGCGCCGCTTTTTGGAGTCCCATCGCGTCGCCCATCTCGCAACGGCGAGCGCCGACCGTGTGCCGCACGTTGTCCCGGCCTGCTTCGCGTTCGATGGCGAGCGCCTCTACGTTGCCATCGATGAGAAGCCGAAGCGGGTCGCTGCCTCGAGGTTGAAGCGCCTGCGGAACGTCGCGGTGAACCCGCAGGTTGCGCTAGTCGTCGACGACTATAGCGATGACTGGTCGCGGCTGGCGTGGCTCATGGTGCGCGGTCGTGCCGACGTTGTGCCTGCGGGCCGCGAGCGGCCAGAGGCCTTGCGCCTCCTGCGCGCCAGGTATCCGCAGTATCGAGCGATGGCAATCGAAGACCTGCCCCTACTGGCAATCACTCCACAGCGTGTCGCTGACTGGGGGAAGATCGGCTGACTCCGGCGATGCGTCGTTGACTCACTCGATGCCCTCTGTTGTAATGCGCCTGCCTTGATTCACTTATCCCTGGAGGCTTGCTGTGAAATTCGGCCTGTTCTATGAGATCTGCGTGCCGAAGCCTTGGACCGCCAACAAAGAGGCGC
>JACQEE010000299.1 GCA_016200725.1 Chloroflexota bacterium | reverse complement strand
GTGTTGTACTGGTTCTCCTCGGTTTGGGCGGACGACCATCGTCAACACTTCTAACTAAACACGAGTTATCTACCCGAACCGAGCGGAACCAGTCACGTCAACGGTTTGACACCCCTGGAGAGGTGACCTACCATTAGGGATGGCCGTGCTAGGCGGGGAAGTAGCGGCGCCCTGTACCCGAAATCCGCTCTAGCGGGGCTGAAGTCCCATCCGAGGTCCCCGGGCGCGAGGCGAAGCCGACGCCGTCTCAGCGATGACGAGCGGGCCCTGCGCGGCGGAGACCAGCGAACCCCGCCAGGTCCGGAAGGAAGCAACGGTAAGTTGTCGTCTCCGGGTGCCGCAGGTAAGCCTGCTCTGAGCCGAGCGACACCGGCCCGTCACGCGTACCAGATCGACGGTGGGTGCACGGCCGCTCTTCACACTCTTTGCGAGTCGTCGAACAGATGACTACCTCAGCCACTTCGCCGCGGACTATTGGCATTTTCCTGTTTGATGGCTTTGAGTTGCTCGACGTCTGCGGGCCAGCCCAGATGCTTGGAGTCCTATCGAAGTTCTTTCAGATCAAATGGCTTGGCCCCCAGGTCGGGCCTGTCGCAAGCGCCATCGCACAGGGTGATGGGCCGCGCCTTGAGGCGAGCGATGCCTGGGAGACCAGAGAGCGCCTACACATCGTCCTCGTCGGAGGTGGAAGAGGCACACGAACACTGGTAGACAATCAGCGATTTCTAGCCGCGTTTCGAGCACATGCCGTGCAGGCTGAACTCGTCGCGTCGGTCTGCACGGGCTCGGCGGTGCTTGCGAAGGCAGGCCTGCTGGATGGCAAACGGGCGACGTCGAACAAGCTGGCCTTCAAATGGGTGACGACGCAGGGGCCGAAGACGCAATGGGTGCCTCAAGCGCGCTGGGTGCTCGACGGAAATGTGATCACGAGTGGAGGCGTCGCGGCGGGAATGGATATGGCAGTCGCGCTGATCGCGCACTTCCACGGGGAAGCGTTGGCAAAGCGAATTGCGACGGCAGTGGAATACGAGTGGCACCCGGATCCGACATGGGATCCATTCGCGAAGGCGGCTGGGCTAGTGTGATGGCCACCACTCGCGCACATTCACCCGTCAGCCCAACGACAGTCCTGCGCCGAAATGGGCTGCGCCCGCGAAAGTCGCTGGGCCAAACCTTCCTCGTGAACCCCGGGGCCCTTCGGCGGATCGCTGCCGCCGCCCATCTTACGCGCGAGGACGTCGTTATCGAGGTGGGACCAGGGACAGGCGCGCTGACCCGAGAGTTACTAGCGCGCGCTAGCTCCGTCATCGCCGTGGAGAAAGACGAGGCGCTGGCGTCGGCGCTCGAGAAAGACTTCGTCGCAGAGCCGAGGCTTTCGATCGTGCGGGCGGACGCGCTGGAGGTAGATCCCAGCGTGTTGCTTGCGCAGATTGGGCGAAGGGGTGAGGCCAACTACAAGGTCGTCGCGAATCTGCCGTATTATGTGGCTACGCCGATCTTGCGACGATTCCTCGAAGCGTCAATCAGGCCGAGCCTGCTCGTGGTGCTCCTACAGCGCGAGGTGGCGCAGAGCATCTGCGCGAGACCTGGAGAGATGAGCCTACTATCGGTGGCGGTGCAGATCTATGCAGAGCCCCGGATGATTGGCGTGGTCAAGGCGGGATCGTTTTATCCGCCACCAAAGGTTGACTCAGCCATCGTGCGGCTGGACGTACGGACGGAGCCAGTAGGCGTGTCCCGAGACGAGACCGGGGCATTCTTCGAGGTAGTGAAGGCGGGGTTCAGCGCGCCGCGAAAACAGCTGGCGAACCCGTTGGCGCACGGACTGGGGCTATCTCGGGAGCGGACATTGGAGCTGTTGCAAGAAGCAGGCGTCGATCCAAAGCGACGAGCCGAGACGCTGAGCTTGGAGGAATGGGCCAGGGTACACAAGGCAGCAACGGCGTCTAGGCGGGATGCGTGAACGTCAAAGCGTACGCGAAGGTGAACCTGACGCTCGAAGTGCTGGGCAAACGGGACGACGGCTACCACGAGATCGTGAGCGTGATGCAGACGGTAGACCTCGCGGATGAGATCTCGTTCGAGGCCAACAGCAGCCTCATGCTCGCTGGAGACACTGTAGGCGTCGCTGCTGAGGGCAACCTGGTGTTGGTAGCGGCAACGGCACTACGCGAGGCGCTCAAGGAGCAGCGGGGCGCGAAAATCACCCTGCGGAAGAACATCCCCATCGCTGCTGGGCTGGGCGGGGCGAGCACGGACGCCGCGGCAACACTGCTGGGGCTGGCGCGTTTCTGGGGAGTGAACCTGAGCATACGAGACGCCCGTCCCTTGGCAGCCGGACTAGGCTCGGACGTGACCTTCTTCCTGTACGGCGGGACAGCCCTCGCTGAAGGTCGCGGAGAAAATATCTCGCCGCTGCACCCCGTCCGCGAGACCTGGCTCGTGCTCGCCAAGCCGCCCATCGACGTGCCTGGCAAGACGGCCCGACTTTACGGGTCGCTCACCAAGGACTCGTACAGCCAGGGCCAAGCGAGCCGTGAACTCGTCATGGCGTTGCGCTCTGGGAAGCCTCTCACCCGGGAGCGCCTCTTCAACGTATTTGAATCGGTGGCGTACACCGTATTCCCTGGCCTTGGGGGATTCCGCGACAGGCTGCTCAAGGCAGGTGCGCCCGCGGTACACCTCGCAGGAAGCGGCCCCACGCTCTTCGCGATCATGGACGACGCATCTTCGGCAATGAACTTGCAGCAGAGGCTAGCAGCCGAGCGCATCAGGGCTTTCGTTGTGAAGACAGTAGCAAGTACCTATAATCGGATTTAGTCACCTCGCTGGAGTCCTCCTTGCTCAAATCTATCAATTGCGGTGAATTGCGCCTGTCACACGTGGGGCAACGCGTGACGCTCGCGGGCTGGGTGCACCGGCGCCGCGACCACGGCGGGCTGATCTTCATCGACCTGCGCGACCGCTCGGGTCTGGCGCAGGTGCTCAACGCCTCTAAGACGCCGCCGTTCTCGATCAACGAGGAGACAGCCGTCGATGAGGCGGTACGCCTCGAGTACCGCTACCTCGACCTGCGCCGTGAGCGGATGCAGCGGAACATTGCGATCCGGCACCAGATCATCAAGTACATGCGGGCGTACTTCGATGAGCGTGGGTTTCTCGAGGTCGAGACACCAATCCTGATGAAAAGTACGCCGGAAGGCGCGAGAGAGTATCTCGTGCCGAGTCGACTATCGCCGTGGCAGTTCTACGCGCTGGCGCAGTCGCCGCAGCAACTCAAGCAACTGCTAATGGTGGCTGGCCTGGAGCGGTACTACCAGATTGCGCGGTGCTTCCGCGACGAGGATCTGCGGGCAGACCGACAGCCGGAGTTCACGCAGTTGGACCTGGAGATGAGTTTCGTCGACCAGGACGACGTCCTTCATCTGATGGAGGGCATGCTGACCGGGCTGACCAGGACGGTCACGCCGCACTTCAAGGTAGCATCGCCATTCCCGCGCATTACCTATGACGAGGCGATGGCACGCTTCGGATGCGACAAGCCCGACCTTCGCTTCGGGTGCGAACTGGCAGACCTCTCAGACATCGCAAAGCAGACGCAATTGAAGGTCTTCCGCGCCGCCGTGGATGGTGGCGGCATCGTCAAGGGCTTCGCGGCGCCGGGATGCGCTGGTTATTCACGCAAGCAGGTTGATGACCTCATCGAGTTCGTACGCACACGTGGGGCCCAGGGGCTAGTCAGCATTGGCATTGCCGAGAACGCGTCGCTCGAGGGGCTGCGCGTCGAGGACGTGCGCTCGGCGGTCGCGAAGACGCTGACCATCGATGAGGTGAAGGCGCTTGCGAAGCGGACAGGGACGAAGCCAGGCGACCTGATGCTTATCGTGGCGGGAGAGGCGGCGGTCGTGAACACAGCGCTCTCACAGTTACGAAACGAGATGGGACGGCGGCTGAAGTTGGCGGACGAGAACACGCTATCCTTCGCCTTCGTGGTGGACTTCCCGATGGTGGCGTGGAACAAGGACGAGAAGCGGTGGGACGCGATGCACCATCCATTCACTTCAGTTCGCGAGAAGGATATCGCGCTGCTCGATGCGGAACCGGGGAAGGCACGGGCGCGGGCCTACGACATCGTGTGCAACGGCGTCGAGGTCGGCGGCGGGAGCATCCGTATTCACCAGCGAGAGGTACAAGAGCGCATACTCCGGTTGCTCGGACTTGGGCCGGAGGCGGCACAGGAAAAGTTTGGACACATGCTCCGCGCGTTCGACTACGGAACACCGCCACATGGAGGCATTGCCATGGGGCTCGATCGCTTCGTGATGCTGCTCGCGAGCGAGGAAACAATCCGCGACGTGATTGCCTT
>JACQEE010000291.1 GCA_016200725.1 Chloroflexota bacterium | reverse complement strand
TGTCTAATACGCACAATAGCCAACATGGTAAGCCTTTTCTTGTACTTGGACATAAGAAAGAGGCCGCAGGAGACGAGGAGAGCCGAAAAGCGACGCAAAAATGCACGAATTCGGGATGCCGGTCATAGGAGTAGATGGCCCGGCGTTGCGAATTGGGCAATATTTGCAGTCGCAGACCCTTGACGAGATTCGTCACGGCTCATAAACTCTCCCGCTCGGAGGATAGGACGAACATGGTTATTCAAAGGATTGACTTAGCGACCCGCGTTAAACGGGAGCGCATCAGGCTGGCCATCAGCCTGGCGATGGAAAGTCGCTGGCAAGAGGCCGTCGCAACAAACCGGCTCATCTTGGAGGCCGATCGCAACGACATCGACGCGCTGAACCGGCTGGGCAAGGCGCTCTCGGAGATCGGCCACTACACCGAGGCGCGCGAGGCGTTCGCGAAGGCTCTGGCCATCTCGAGGAACAACCCGATCGCGAAGAAGAACCTGGACCGCATCGCGTCGCTCCGCGACGAGAAGGCGGCGAGGACGCAACACACTCGGGTTGCGCCGCAGTTCTTCATCGAGGAGACGGGCAAGACGGGGATCAGCAAGCTCGTCGAGCTGGCGGGGAAGAACGTGCTCGCGCGCATCTCCGCGGGCGAACCCGTCGAACTCAAGAGCGACGCCCACCGCCTCACGGTGCGCACCGCGGTTGGCGAGTATCTGGGTACCGTGGAGCCGAAGATGGGCCTGCGCCTGCTCGGCCTCATGCGCGGCGGCAACCGCTACGCCGGCGCCGTGGCCTCGATCGAAGGCGACGAGGTCAAGGTGTTCATCCGCGAGACATCGCAGCACCTGAGCCAGCGCGGCAAGTTGTCGTTCCCTCCAAAGGGACTAGACGACTTCCGCCCGTATGTCTGGGAGGGTGCGTACCGCGTTGGCCAGGACGACGGCGACGACGTCAAGTCGCGCGACGGCTTTGAGTGGGGCGAAGGGGAAGAGGACGAGACGGCGCGCCCGATCCGCCGCCGTGCGGTCGCTGTCGGCGCTGATGATGAGGAAGAGTACTAACCCTTTCCTCGAGTGAGTTTCGATGATGCGCAGAGCGGTGCGAGCAATCGCACCGCTCTTCTTTTTGCTCGCCCAACAACAGAAGCGGTACAGGGTGCGATGCTATAATCGCCGTGCGATGAGCATCGTCACGAAAGGCGGCGACAAAGGGGAGACAGGCCTCCTGTACGGGGGGCGCGTGTCCAAGAGCGACGCGCGCGTGGAAGCGTACGGCACCATCGACGAAGCGGTGGCCGCGCTGGGGCTGGCGAGGTCGCTGAGCACCTATCCGCGTGTGAAAGAGACGGTGCTGCACGTGCAGAAGGAACTCTTCACGCTGGGGGCGGAACTGGCCATCGATGTGCGCGAGTATGCGACGTTCGACAAGCACTTCAAACGTGTGACGCCCGCGATGACCGATGCCCTCGAGTCGTGGATCGACCGCATCGAGCACGAGATCGCGATGCCGCCGACGTTCATCGTGCCGGGGGCGACGCCAGCCTCCGCAGCGCTCGATCTGGCGCGCACCATCGTACGACGGGCGGAGCGGCGCGTGACCGCGCTGACGGAGCAGGGCATCGTGGAGAACCGCGAGATCGTCCGCTACCTAAACCGGCTATCGGACCTGATCTACACGCTGGCTCGCTACGAGACAAAAGACACCGATCGCGAGATCCTGGCGGGCGGCCGTGCGTAAGCGCGTCGCGCCGCTGGTGGCGCTGCTGGCCTGTCTCGCGCTTGTCGCGGCGGCGTGCAGTTCGAGCAGCGGCACGAGTTCTTCCGGCGGCCGGAGCGTGCTCTTTCGCGCGCAAGATGGCGTGGTGCTGCACGGGACGATCTATGGCGATAGCCTGACGATGATCATCCTGGCGCACTCGCTCAACAGCGACCAGAAGTCGTGGGGCCAGTTCCCGGACATTTTGACCAATCGCGGCTACTCGGTGCTCACGTTCGACTTCCGCGGCCACGGAGCATCTCCGGCCGCCAAGGAGCCAGGCATCGCCGATGCCGACCTGGCCGCCGCGCTCGACTTTGCGCGCAACACGCAGGGCTTGGGGAGGCATGACGTATATGTGATCGGCTCGAACATGGGCGCGACGGCGGCGATCAAGGTCGCGTCACGCGAACAGGTGAAGGCTCTCGTGGCGCTGTCACCGGGGGTCAACATCCGCGGACTCACGGCGGTGCCGGACATCGACCGCGTCGAGGAGCCGAAGTTGTTCATCGCGGCGCAGAACGATACGCAGGGGGCACAGGACGCACAGACGCTGTACGACCGCGCGCACGACCCGCGGCAGATCCAAATCGTGCCGGGTAATGACGTGGGGACGGACTTGCTGAAGGGCGTGCAGGGCGACAAGGTCCGCACCGCGATCCTCGACTTCTTTGGGAGCAATCGGTAGCGCTATGGCCACTCCGAAGATCGCCATCATCAACTACGGTGCGGGGAACCTGCGCAGCGTGGCGAAGGCCTTCGAACGCATCGGCTATCCACCCGTCGTGACCACCGATCCGAAGGTTGTTGCCGCGGCGGATGCCGTCGTGCTGCCCGGCGTCGGCGCGGCCCTGGATACGATGACGAACCTGCACGCGCGCGGCATGGTCGAGGCGATCCACGACACCGTGGCGAAGGACCGGCCATTCTTCGGCGTGTGCATCGGGCTGCAGGTGCTGTTCGAGGCGTCGGACGAAGGCGGCGCTGAGTGTCTTGGCGTGCTGCCGGGACGCGTGCGTAGGCTTTCGACTGGGCTGAAGGTGCCGCACATGGGCTGGAACCAGGTCGAGATCGCTCGCGAGCACCCGCTCTTCGCCGGGATACCGAACGGGTCGAACTTCTACTTCGTGCACAGTTACTGCGCAGAGCCGGCGGACTCGCGGGTTGTGTTGGGCCGGACGGAGTATGGCGAGGTGTTCTGCAGCGTGGTGGCGCGCGGGAACCTGGTGGGGACACAGTTCCACCCGGAGAAGAGCGGCACGCTTGGCCTTCAGGTCTACGCGAACTTCGTGGAGCGCGTCGTGGGAGCGAGGCCAATGTCGCAGCGTGTGACCGGCGCACAGGCTCGACGCGCGGGGTAGCGGGACATCACCCTGCCCCTTCGGGGACTCAGGGCTTCGCCTGGGACTCGCAGACGGGCGAGGGAAGACCGGTTGGCACTGAACATGCCTTTCGAAGTGATTCCAGCAATCGACCTGAGAGGCGGGCGCTGCGTGCGCCTGTTCCAGGGTGACTTTGCGCGAGAGACGGTCTTCTCCGATGACCCGGTCGGCGTCGCGCAGCGATGGGAATCGCTCGGCGCGCCAAGGTTGCACGTCGTGGACCTCGATGGCGCGGCGCAGGGCAAGCCAGCGAACACCGCAGTCATCGAACGCATCGCGCAGACCATTCGCATACCGATCCAGGTCGGCGGGGGGCTGCGCACGCTCGAGTCGGTGGACACACTGGTGCAGGCTGGGGCCGGGCGCGTGGTGCTCGGCACGGCGGCGGCAGAAGACCCGGCGCTGGTGCGTCAGGCGGTCGAGCGGCACGGCGAACGCATCGTCGTTGGCGTCGACGCGCGAAACGGAATGGTGGCGACGCACGGGTGGGTGAAGCAGCAGCAGATGAAGGCCATCGACCTGGTCCGACAGATGGAACGCCTCGGCGTCGCGCGATTCGTGTACACGGACATCGCCAAGGATGGCGTGCTCGCGGGGCCGTCGTACGAGTCGACGCAGGAGGTTGTGGCGGCGACGCGCGCGGCGGTGATCGCGTCGGGCGGCGTGGCGAGCATTGAGCACCTGCAGCGGCTGGCGGCGATCGGAGTGGAAGGCGCCATCGTGGGGAAGGCGCTGTACACTGGGGCAGTGGACTTGCG
>JACQEE010000282.1 GCA_016200725.1 Chloroflexota bacterium | reverse complement strand
GAATCGCGCCAGTGCCGAATGCACGCGCGCTTGCGGCCCAGATTCCCGGGGCGCGGCTCGAATGGTTCGAGGGCGGGCACATGTTCCAGCAGCAAGACCCACGGGCGTGGCCGGTGATCGAGCGCTTCCTTGCGGGCAACTAGACCTCGAGGTTCCGTTGTCACCTGGAGGGGCGGGCGGTAGAATAGTCAGGTTCCCTGCAATGCCGAAGTGGCGAAATGGCAGACGCGCTACGTTCAGGGCGTAGTGGGCTTACGCCCGTGAGAGTTCAAATCTCTCCTTCGGCACCATTCACCCAATCAGAAACCGGCTACCCCGTTGGGAGTCGGTTTTTTGATGCCCTGTGCTCAGCTGCGCGCGACGGGCGGCTGTCCGAACCAGCGCTGGAGGCGGCTCGAGCCGAAATCAGCCTTTTCGAGGGTCAGCGCCTTGGACGGCTCCTGGAAGGTCCCCGTCGGTTTGGGGCCGCTCAAAAAGTCCACGTCAACGCGCCCAACGAGGTCGTGTCCGAACTCGACGTAGCAAGAGCCCCTACCCGCGTACGGCGCCGGTGACGGGCCACTGCGGAGCTGCGCGATGAGCGCGTCCGCTACGACGCGCGCCGCTCCTTCAGCAAAGACGCCAGCCTTGGGGGTGCCCACGCTCGTTACGTCGCCGACCGCGTACACCCCGGGGAAGCGCGTCTCCAGCGTCTTCGGATTCACCGGCACCCAGCCGTCGACAGCGAGGCCGGAGGTCTCGACAACTACAGGCACACGATGCACCGGCACGCCAAGGAACAGGTCGTATGGCATCTCGCTCCCGTCGTTCAGCACCACGACTCTCCGGCCCGGCTCAAGCCCGCGAATCATGGTGTTGGGAACGAATCGGATGCCGCGTTCCGCGAAGGCGGCGAGCAGCGCCTGAGAGGATGCGGGCGAGGGCGGAATGGGTGTACCCAGGGGCATAACCAGTGAGATTTCGGTGGCCGTGCGTCGCCCGCGGGCCGTAAGGTAGTCGTGCAGCAGCAGCGCCGCCTCGCTGGGGGCCGGGGGGCACTTGAAAGGCGTCGATGTGACACCGATGATCGCCGCGCCCCGCTCGAACCGAGGCAGTACGCCGCGCAGCGCTTCGGCGCCCGCGACCGAATAGAACTCGTTGCCGCCCTCCACGAGGCCAGGAGTGGCCGATTGAGCATAGTCGGCACCGAGCGCTACCACCAGGACGTCCGCGTCGAACGCCCCTCGATCGGTCTCCACGCGTCGGCGGACCGGATCGATGGACCGCACCGTGGACTGCAGGAACCGCACATCCGGCTTCACGATATCGCGGTATGGATGACGCGCCGCCGCCGGGGTTATCCGTCCAAACATCACGTCGAGCTTCGAGAAGCCGAAGACGAATGCGTCGTTCTTGTCGATGAGCACAAGGTCGAGCGCGTCGCCGAACGCGTCTGAAAGGATCGATGTTAGCTCGAGGCCACCGAAGCCGGCTCCCAGCACGACCACGCGTGTTCGCATGGCGGCAGTATACCGGATTTTTCCAGAGGGGCCTGTGTCCTTCGCTGCGGCCAGCGGCTGTTCAGATTTCAAAGAGCGGTTGTGTGAGTCAGCCACCTGAGGCTGGGCCGGGCGTGGGGTGCGTCGGAAGCACCATCGGCGGACGTGGCCGCTGCGTGAAGTCGAAGTCCTGGAGAAGGTTGCCGAGTTGCGGCTCGTTTTCACGGACGCTGGGCCGGGTGTCCGGACGGCCGTCGGTCTTGGGATCGAGGCGCTGGCCGTTCAGGAAGATGTCCTCGATGAATTTGAGGTAGGCGTCGAAACTCAGCGTCTGGTGGTCGACGTAGCCCTGCTTGGCGTAGGGGCTGATGACGAGGCCAGGGACGCGTAGGCCGTAGCCGTTCTCGTCGACGCGCGGCGGCGCGACGTGGTCGTAGAAGCCGCCCCAGTCGTCCCACGCGAGGAAGATGGCCGTCGATGACCAGTTGGGCCCATGCATGATCGCGTTGATGAGCCCGGTGACGTAGGCCTGGCCTTCGCTCACCAGGGCCGGGGGATGTTCGCTCACCATGCCGTTGGGCGTGATCCACGAGACGGCTGGCAGCGTGCCCTTCTTCGCGTCGTCATAGAAGTGGTCGAGCGCCTGGATGTTGGCGAGTTCTTTATCCTGATGCACGGTGGTGAACCAGGGCAGCGGGTTCCAGATGCCCGGCGTACCCGCGCGCTGAGGCTTCGGCGGACAGATCGCCTCGTCGTCCTCGCAGTCGGGCTCGGTACCCTCGGCGACGTAGTACTTCCAACTGACGTGGTGCTTGAAGAGCAGGTAGGTGAGGTCGGTCCAGGCGTAGTTGGGCGGAGGGATGTTCGGTCTGCGCCTGTTCGGGAGAAAGTCGGGCGGAAAGTCGGGCGCCTGGAGCGCGCTGGTGCAACTCGCGGGGTCGTTGCGCTGCGCGCAGCGCGCCGACCAGCCGGAGACCATGAACAGGTGCGCGGGCAGGCTCCACGAGGAGTTGGGCTCGAACATGCGGTCCTGCAGTACGAAGTTCTGCGCGTAGGCCCAGTAGTTCGGAATCTCGCGCGCGTCGTGGTAGCCCATG
>JACQEE010000288.1 GCA_016200725.1 Chloroflexota bacterium | reverse complement strand
GCGCCCTCCGGCGAGAACATGTGCCGGTGGATCCAGTCCAGCGCCCGGCTGGCGGCGGACACCTCACCCATCAGGGCCAACGTCCAGGGGACGCGATAATAGTACAGCCGGTCCTTGACCGGTCCGACGGAGCCGTCCGGGTTCATGCAGTGCAGCAGCCAGTCAGTCCCCGCTCGGCACGACTGACAGTACGCGGCCAATTTGTGCCCGATGTCGTATCTGTCCATAGTAATCTCCTTTCCATGAATCTGCGGCGTACCGCTTCAACGTGCGATACGATTGTACCATATAGGCGAACGGTTGTCAAGGAGCAGAATGTTGACGATTGACAATCCACATCAATCGCAGTATACTCGCATGTCATACGAGAATCAGAGTATGCCCATCAACACGCTGACTCAACCAGGGGAGCCGTGATGGAGACTGAACTGACCAAAGAGCAACTGCTGGCATTGTTTCATCGAATGGTGTTGATTCGGCGCAGTGAGGAGCAACTGGCCCGGTCGTACCAGGCTGGCTTGATCCACGGAGCCTGTCACACGTACGTCGGTGAAGAAGCCGTCGCAACAGGCGTATGCGCGCACTTACGAGCGGATGACACCGTGTTTAGCACGCATCGTGGGCATGGGCACGCGCTGGCGAAGGGAGTCAGCCCGCACGAGTTGATCGCGGAGTTGTACGGGCGCGCGACGGGCTGTTCGCGTGGGCGCGGCGGAAGCATGCACTTGTTCGCGCCAGAGACCGGGCTGATGGGGACCAGCGGTATTGTGGGGCCGTGCATCTTGCAGGCGGCGGGCGCTGGTTACGCGTTCAAGCTGCTCAATACCGACCGCGTCAGTGCGGCGTTCTTCGGCGATGGCGCGGTGAACAACGGCGCATTTCATGAAGGGTTGAACATGGCCGCCATCTGGCAATTGCCCGTGTTGTTCGTCTGCGAGAATAACCTGTATGCGACGGAGATATCCTTCGCGTATGCCTCTCGCAACTCGAGCGTGGCCTCACGCGCCGCGAACTACGGAATGCCCGGCGTCGCAGTGGATGGCAACGATGTGCTGGCGGTGTATCAGGCGGCGGGCGAGGCGGTGAGCCGTGCGCGCACGAGTGGCGGACCGACGTTAATCGAGTGCAAGACGTACCGAACCCGCGCTCATGCCGAAGGGATGCGTGATGGCGGGTACCGAAGCCTGGAAGAAATCGAGGCGTGGAGGCAGCGCGATCCTATCAAACGGCTCCGCGAGTGGTTGCTCGCCAACGCCCGGGCGAGCGAGCAGGACGTGGAGGAGATCGAGGCACAGGTGAAAGCGACGGTCGAAGACGCAGCGAAATTCGCTCAAGACAGCCCATGGCCCGACCCCACGACCGCGACGAACCATGTATTCAGCGAGGCAAAGGAGACATGATGCGCGAGTTGACGTTCACAGCAGCCGCTCATGAGGGACTGTCCGAGGAGATGGCGAAGGACCCGTCCATCTTCGTCGTCGGTGAAGGCATTGGCCCGCGCGGTGGCAACTTTAACACGACGGTAGGGTTGTACGAGAAATACGGCCCCATGCGGTTGTGCGACACACCCATCTGCGAGCGAGGGTTCATCGGGCTCTGCACGGGCGCGGCGATGGCAGGCGCACGCCCGATTGTGGACTTCATGTTCGTGGATTTTATCCTGGATGGAATGGGTGAGCTGATGAACCAGACCGCCAAGATGCAGTACATGAGCAGCGGACGATTGAAGATGCCCATCGTGCTGCGCGGGTGCATCGGCGTCGGCAAGTCATCAGCCACGCACCATTCCGGCAGTTACTACCCCATCTTTACCCACATTCCAGGCTTCCGGGTCGTCGTGCCCACCACACCGCATGATGCCAAAGGACTGCTCAAGACCGCCATTCGCAGTGATGACCCGGTGATGTTCTTAGAGCATAAGCTGCTGCTCAACACCAAAGGGCCGGTGCCTGAGGAGGAGTACTACACCCCCTTCGGCCAGGCGGCCATCGCGCGAGAGGGCAAAGATGTCACCGTGGTGGCGCTTTCGGTGATGGTGCTCCAGACTCTGGATGCGTGCACTCAACTGGCGCAAGAGGGCATTGACGTCGAAGTCATCGATCCCCGCACGGTCGCACCGCTGGACATCGACACGATCCTCGAATCGGTCCACAAGACGGGGCGGTTGTTGATCGTGGACGAGACCTTCATGCCGTGCGGTATCGGGGCGGAGATCGCGGCGCAGGTCACGGACCGCGGCTTTGACGACCTCGACGCGCCCATCCGCCGGCTGAACGGCGTGCACGCGCCGACGCCTTACAGTCCGACCCTGGAGGCCGCCATCGTTCCTAATCCGCAAACCATCGCGCAAGCCATCCGGGATTTGATGGCAGAGTAGGGGCGACTGGCCGGTCGCCCCTCCAATAAGGAGGAACGGATGGCGTATGAAATTGTCATGCCCCGACTGGGTTGGACGATGGAAGAGGGCATCATGGTCGAATGGCTGAAGCACGATGGTGATCCGGTGCAGGCTGGTGAGGTGGTTTGCACGGTCGAGGGGGATAAAACGGCGATGGAGGTCGAGTCGTTCGAGAGCGGAATTCTCCGGATTCCGCCTGATTCACCGCCGCCTGGGTCGAAGGTGCGTGTCGGGACGCTGCTGGGGTATATCGTACGGCCAGATGAAGCGGCACCGTTTGAGCAGCCGGGTACGGCACGCGTGGCAAGGGAATCTGCTCCAGTCACCACGGTCCAATCACAACCGGCATCAGCCCCCGTGAATTCGTCGGCAAGGCGTGCGGACCGCATGGAGCCGGCCATCAGTCCACGCGGCCGACGCGTTGCGGCGGAGCTGGGCGTGGAATGGCGTACGCTCACCGGTAGTGGTCGCACCGGCCGCATCGTCGAGCGCGACGTGCGGGCCGCAGTGGCGCAACAACCGTCAGCACTTAGGCCGCGTGTCAGCCCATTGGCGCGGCGACGAGCTGAGGCGGCCGCTGCCGCGTCGCCAGAGCCACCCCTTCCGGCTGTGCAGAGCGTCCCGATGAGCTCGGTGCGGCGTCTGATCGCCGAGCGCATGGCGTCGAGCGCGCACACGGCCGCGCCGGTCACCCTCACGACCGAGGCGGATGCGACGGAGTTGGTGCGACTGCGCCAGCAAGTTGCCGCCACCTGAAAGACGAGCAGAAGCCCGTGCCGACGTACAACGACTTGCTCGCTAAACTCGTGGCAGTGGCGCTCGGCGAGCATCCCGCGTTGAACGCATCGCTCTCGGGCGAGACGATTGTGCAACACTCTGCCGTGCACATCGGGATTGCAGTAGAGACTGAACGCGGGTTGTTAGTCCCCGTGGTGCAGGATGTGTGCACCAGGTCATTGCAGCAGCTCGCCGTTGAATCCGCCCGGCTGATCGAGCAGACGCGCGCGGGGACTATCTCACCCGATCATTTGCACGGCGGCACGTTCACCATCACCAACCTGGGGATGTACGATATCGACGCCTTCACGCCCATCATCAACCTGCCAGAATGCGCAATTCTGGGAGTCGGGCGCATCGTCTCGAAGGTGGTCGTGGTGAATGAAGCATCCGAAGCGACCGCGGTACGCAAGATGGTGGCGTTGAGTCTGACGTTTGACCATCGCCTCGTGGACGGCGCGCCGGCCGCCCGGTTTCTCAAGCGCGTGAAGCAGCTTGTGGAGCATCCCTATCTGTGGTTGACGCAGTGACGGAACCGG
>JACQEE010000287.1 GCA_016200725.1 Chloroflexota bacterium | reverse complement strand
GCCCAGACCGCGAAAAGGATGATCGCGCCCCAGAAAATTACCATCCAGATTGCGCCGAAGGCCATCCATCCCCAGTGGGTGTGTCCGTCGCCGTTCCACCACATCATGACGCTTGCTCCTCTCGTCCCCGCGTTCGAGTGTGCAGGGTAACGCCAGAGATATGGTAGATGGAGGGCGTGTGGAGTACGGTGTTGCTTGCGCAAAGGAACGTGAAAGACTTGTGAAGAAATCCCGCCCGCTGCCTACCCCCGCTCTTGCCGCTTGGCCTCTTGCCACAGCGCCTCTTGCTCGTCGAGGGGTAGGCGCTCGATGGAGGCGCCGCGCTCGCGGGCGGCGCGCTCCATGTACTGGAAGCGCCGGCGGAAGCGTTCGTTGGCCTTGCGCACGGCGCCTTCGGTGTCGATGTCGAGTTTGCGGCCGACGTTGACGAGCGCGGCGATGATGTCGCCGAGTTCGTGCTCCTGCTCGGCCTTGGTGCGCGCGCCTTTGAACTCGCCGAGTTCCTCGCGCACCTTGTCGAGCACGCCGTCCATGTTCGGCCAGTCGAAGCCCTGCCGCGCCGCGCGCCCCTGGATTTCCTGACTCTGAAAGAGCGCCGGCTGCGACTTGGGGACGCCATCGAGCACCGATGCCCCTTCTTTCCGCTCGGCCTTCTTGAGTTGGTCCCAATTCGCAACGACCTGCGCGGCGTCCTTCACCTTCACGTCGCCGAAGACGTGCGGATGGCGGCGGATGAGTTTGGTGTTGATGTGACGCAGGACGTCCTTGATGGTGAACGTGCCGTTATCGGCGCCGACCTGTGCGTTGAGGCCGACTTGCAGCAGGACGTCGCCAAGTTCCTCGGCGATCTTCTGCGGATCGCCGCTGTCGATGGCGTCGAGGGCTTCGTAGCATTCCTCGAGCAGAAACTTCTTGAGCGAGGCGTGGTCCTGCTCGCGGTCCCAGGGGCAGCCGTCGGGAGCGCGCAACCTGGCGACGATGGCGAGGAAGGTGTTGAAGGACTCGAGGTCGCCGATCTCGGACACGGGAGACTCCTTGGAGAACTCATTCTAGGCGCCGGGCGTTTTCCTTGACAAGGAACAGGCGGGTGCGAGTCCCCGAGATGAAGCGCATCATCTCGCTCTTCTACCCCTGGCAAACCGCCCCATCCCGCCTGCCCGGCTTGCGACACATGGCCCTTCCCACGGCGCTCGGAGGGATGATAACTTCACCGCCCTGGAGGCTGTCTATGCCGGTGTAAATGAGGGATGGCCTGGGGAATACGCTGGCGCTGGTGCTCCGGCGATAGTGTCGTCGCTCGGAATCGAGGCGGCGCAATCGAAGAATCGATCTCAACCATGGCAGGTAATTGCGAAGGTTAGCGTGTAGGTCCAACTGTCGGTGTAGCTTCAGGGGTAGACACACTCGCCGTTTGTTTTGCAACGTCGGCTGTCGATGCGAAGACTATCCAAGCGACCATCAGGAGAAGCGAAAGACCATAGAGGGCCGCGCGGCGGGAGCCGCCCAAACGAAGACATTTGAAGACTTGGAGGTTTACGGCGTCGAGTCCTCCGATCAACCAACCCCCGGACATCTGCGGTGTGCTCTGTTGGAAGGCCCTGAGTTCCTCCCGAGATTCGGGCTTGACGGGCGGAAAGTCGAACTGGCTATTCTTTCGATCAAAGGCGTTAATGGCTGTGCTCTTCAGCATTCCGAGCTTGGCTTCAATCTGGCGTTGTCTCAGGAAAAGTAACTGTTGGACGTCAAGGCTTCGTTTCACGAAGGAGATCCAGAAGGCTTGGGAGACGACTGCCGCCACCGCCAGCAGCCAGATGTCTGCCCTGGAATGGATCCGGTCGAGCGCGGCGGCCGTGAAACCTAGGGCGGCTATCCACCCGGCGAGGAATACTGTTGTAGAGGTCCAAATCCATGAAGCGGTATTCGTCGCTTCTCCCTGGCACGCCTCATATTCCTTGAGCAGCACTTGGGTCTCGTCCGAGTCCATCTGGTTCCTCCTTCCCATTCACTCGCGGCCATTCTCCTGGCGAGAAGGGAATTCAGTCAACGCGCACCGGAGCGAGGTCCTGTCCATGCTGTGACTCGAGGATGCACCTTTCGTTGCTGCGATGATTGACAGGGCACACGACTAGACGGATCATAACTGCGTCATTTTTCGGTCCGCCTCGAGGAAGCGGGCACAGCGTAAACAGTGGTTTCCTTGTCAAGGAAACCTCCACTCTTCACCATGTCTCCGATGTCCCGTTTCCTCGCCTACCTCCGTTCGCGCTGGGTTGCGCGCGTTGCCATCGTCTTCTTCGTGATGGCGGTGCCGCTATTCCTCATCACAACGAACCTGCGCATCATCATCAATAGCGGGTGGCTGTACAGTTTCGGGTACGACCACAATGACTCGGTGGCGCTGTCGGGCATCGAGAAGCCGGACTTGATGCGGATTGCCGAGGACATCAAGACCTACTTCAATAACAATAAGGAACCGCTCCAACTGCGTCCGCCATACGACGACTTGTTCACTGACAGAGAAGTCACGCACATGAAGGACGTGAAGGGCCTGGTGCGCGGCCTGGCGTTCTGGCAGCGAGTCACCTTTGTCTACATGGCCGGGTTTATCGCGATCGGCGCACTGCTGTGGGGCAGGCGCGAACTGCTGCGACGGCTGGCGCATGGCGTCCTGTGGGGAAGCGTGCTGGCCCTCGTGCTCATCGTGGCGGCGGGACTCGGGTCGCTCGTGGGCTTCGACACGCTCTTCGAAAAGTTCCACACGCTCAGTTTCTCCAACGACTTCTGGCAACTGAACGACAACGATTACCTCCTCCGTATCTTCCCCGAGGGCTTTTTCCTCGACGCAACGCTCATCGTCGCCGCCATGACGTTTGCGCAGGCGGCGCTCGGCGCGACGGCGTCCGCGGCGTATCTACTACGGCGGCGACCGACGCCGGCGGCCTGTGCCGGCCTCAGTTCGGTGGACCAGACCAAGCCGTAACGGCTTCGCCCCCAGAGTGTTCTTATCAGTTTCTTACACGGTTCTTATGCGTTTCTTTGCTCTTCTGCGCCTGGTTGTTTGTGAAATAAGAGGAGATGGTAGACTGGCCCCCCGTCGTACAGCGGGCAGTATGCGTAGCGAGGTAGCGTGACACCAGGCAATCGAAAGGCGGCCAGGGCGAGCCGTCGTTCGAGCAGTAAGCGCACCAAGAACGCGACGCCTCGGGCGCAGGCGATGGCCTCGACTGCGCGGGGGGATACCCCTACGCCTCCGCGTGACGGTGAGGACCGCGTTCGCGCCCTCGTCGAGCGCGCCGGCGGCGTGCTCTACATCTTCCGGCAAGCGCCGGAGCGCCGGTACGAGTACATCAGCCCCGGATGCGCTGAACTTTACGGCTACGCCGACAAAGAGTTCTACGACGACCCCGCGCTCTTGTCCAAGATCATCTACCCGGCAGATCGCGGAGCGTACCAGGACGCCATCGATGCGATCGGCGTTACTCCCAGCGTTACGCTTCGATTCATCCGGAAGGATGGACGGATAGTGTGGGTGGAGCAAGCGGTGGTGCGCCTGCACGACGGCCAGGGTCAAACCGTGAACGTGCAGGGCATCGCGTGGGACGTGACCGAAGCACACGCTGCGCAAGCCAGGCTCCAGACGCGCGAGCGCCAGCAGGCGGCGATTAGCGAGTTGAGCCGCATGGCGATCATGACAAAAGCGACGAGTCCCCTCTTTGCCAGGGCAGCGGCCCTTGTTGCGGAGACACTGGGGGTTGAGTTCGGCGCTGTTCTCGAGCTCAAACCGGATGGCAAGAGCCTCGTGCTCCGCTCGGGCGCAGGCTGGGATGAGGCGAGGGTTACAGAGGTCGGCGTGGACACGCAGTCTCAGGCCGGATTTACGCTACTCTCGGAGAAGGCGATCATCGCTGAGGACCTGCTGAACGAGACGCGCTTCAGCGTGCCGGCAGTTGTCCGCGCGCAGGGCGCCGCCAGCGGCATCACCGTCGTCATACATACCCAGGGGAAACCATTTGGCGTTTTAGGGGCGCACGCGAAGGAAAGGCGGCGCTTCAGCCCGGACGATGTGCAGTTCATGCAAGCCGTGGCCAACGTGCTGGGCACATCGGTCGAGCGGGTGCGGGCGGCAGAGCGCCTGGAGGAGAGCGAGCGGCAGTTCCGCCTGCTGGCCCAGCAGGGCCGCGATATGGTCTACCTGTATCGCACCGGCCCGGCCCCCCATTACGAATATGTGAGCCCTGCCTGCGAAGAGATCTTCGGCTACCCGCCGGACGCCTTCTACGCGGACAGGCTCATGATCGAAAAGCACGTGCATCCCGAAGACCAGGCCGTGCTCGAGCGGTTGCGCGGTGAGGGGCGGCGTCCCGAGCGGCAGACAAACACATGGACGATCCGCATCATCCACCGCGACGGCTCGACGCGATGGATCGAGTCGCGCCGCCGGGCAATCCGGGACGAGCAAGGGAACGGGACCGCGGTCCAGGGTGTGATCCGCGACGTCACCGAGGCGAGAGCGCTCCAGGGCTCGCTGGCGGAGAACGAGGAGCGGTTCAGGATGCTGGCCGAGCAGGCGACGGACTGGGTCTACCGGCTGCGCCTGCACCCGCGGCCGCACATGGAGTACTCGAGCCCGTCCGTGGTGGCGCTCACGGGCTATACCGCTGAGGAGTTTGCCAAGGACCCGGGCCTGATGCTGCGCATGGTGCATCGAGAGGACAGGGCCAAGTTCGCTCAGTTGGGCGCGATGTGGGACACCAGGACGCAAGCCTTGATCCTTCGGATCGTGCGGAAGGATGGGGTAGTGCGCTGGACGGAGACGCGGCGCGTGCCCATCCTCGACGAAAAGGGCGAAGTGATCGCTATACAGGGCGTGGGGCGCGACATCACAGAACTGAAGGAGGCGGAGGAGGCGCTGAGGGCGGCAAACCGCAGGATGAACCTACTTTTCGAAAACTTTCCCGGACTGGCCATCGAGATCGGCGCAGACAGGCGGGTGCGGATGGTGCGCGGCAAGGGGCTGAACGTACTTGGCCGAGCGCAGCACTACCTCGACGGGGTCTCCATTGACGAAATGGAACGGGCTGTTCCAGGCATCGGCGGCCAGGACGTGATCAAGGAGGCCGTGGATAGGGCGCTCGCAGGCGAGTCGTTGCAATTCACCAGGGAAGCCAAGGGTCTGCAATGGCTGACGAATTACATTCCGGTGCACGGGCCTTCCGGGGAGGTGGAGAGCATCTTCGGTATCTCCATGGACGTGACGCGGGCGCTAAAGGCGGAGCAGGAGTTACGCGAGAGCGAGGCGCGCTTCCGCGCCCTCATCGAAAATGCGGCGGACCTCATCACTGTCGTGGCCGTGGACGGCGCCGTGCGCTACATGAGCCCGTCCGTGGAGCGCGTACTAGGCTACGGTGAAGGCGAGCATCTAGCCCGGTTGAGCTTCCAACGGACACACCCTGAGGACTCGGCCGCAGTTAACGAGGCCTTGGAGGCCTGTCGCAACGACCCCGCGCTTGTGCGCACCGTGGAGTTCCGGGTGAAGCATGCCGACGGCTCTTGGCGCGCATTACAGGCGACGATCAAGAATCTGCTCGATAATCCAGCCGTCGGCGGATTCGTCATCAATGCGCGCGACGTTACCGCGCGCCGCGAGGCGGAGATGGCGCTGCGCGAGAGCCAGCGCACACTCTCCACTTTGATGAGCAACCTGCCCGGCATGGCCTACCGGCGTGCCTTCGACGCCGCGTGGACGATGGAGTTCGTCAGCGACGGCTGCCGCGAACTCACCGGCTACCCCCCGCAGGACATCATCGGGAACAAGCGGATTGCCTACGACGACCTGATCCACGCTGCCGATCGCGCGCCGGTGGCGGTGGCCATTCGCAGCGCGGTCGAACTCGGCAGGCCGTACCAGTTGTCGTACCGCCTGATCACCGCGAACGGCGCCGAGAAGTGGTTATGGGAGCAAGGCTCCGCGGTGCTGGGGCCGGATGGCAAGGTTGCGGCGCTGGAAGGCTTCGCGCTGGACATCACCGAGCGACGGAGTGCGGAAGAGATGCTCCGCGTGCAGCAAGAGTTGAATGAGCGCGTCCTCGCCAGTACGCCGTCGGCCATGCTGGTAGTCGACGACTCGATGCGCATCGTGCTGGCGAACCAGTCGTTCCGCGATGCCTTCCACATCGCGGAAGATGCGACAGGGATGAGGGCGGACGCGCTGGTCCCGTTCAAGAACTTTAGCGAGAGCGTTTCGCGGGCCTTCCGCGAAGGCCGACTAACCGGCGTGGAGTTCAACGCGACGGTGGGCAGCGAGCATAAGATCTTCAACGCCAATCTGGTGCGGATGCGCTCCGGCCGGATGAACCGCGAGCCGCCGCAGGTGTTCATCGGCATGCGCGACGTCACGCTCGAGCGGGCCGCGCAGCAGCAGATGTACCACACGAGCCGCCTGAGTTCGATCGGCCAGATGGCCGCAGGCGTTGCCCACGAGTTGAACAACCCGCTCACCAGCGTGCTTGGCTACGCGCAGTTCCTCGAGGATGCCGACCTCGCGCCTGACTTGAAAGATGACGTGCGCCGCATCAAAGAGAACGCGGAGCGGGCGGCCAGCGTCGTCCGCAGCCTGCTCACCTTTGCCAGGCCGGGCAAGCCCACGCGTGAGTTGCTCGATATTCCCTCGGTGGTAAGCCGCGTACTCGACTTGCGCGCCTACGAGATGCGCGTGAACAATATCCAGGCCACAGTCGAGTTTGCGCCCGATATGCCAAAGGTAGTGGCTGAACCGAGTCAACTTGAACAGGTCTTCCTCAACGTCGTCACGAACGCGGAGCAGGCGATGCTCGAAGCGCACGGCAAGGGCATGCTCACGATCCGAGGACGCCTCGCAGGTTCCATGGTGCGCATCGCGTTCGCCGACGATGGGACAGGCATCAAAGAGGAGTACCTGCACCGGCTGTTCGACCCGTTTTTCACCACGAAGGATCCCGGCAAGGGCACCGGCCTCGGGCTCAGCATTTGCCACAGCATCGTCACCGGGCACGGCGGCCGCATCTATGCCGAGAGCGTCGCCGGCAAAGGGGCAACGATCACCATCGAGTTGCCTGCGGCAGCGGACGAGGACCAGTCGCTCTCAGCAGGCGGCAGGGCGGTGTGAGCAAGGCGATCTATTCCCAAGGCGGGGCGTCGAGAGCGAACGCCTGAGTTGGCGGACGTGGGGTACTCGCTACCGGCCACGACCGATGCAACGAGATTCGTTGCGTTGACACACATTTCCGACGAGCCATATGATGCGGGCGGCCAGGTTTCTGGCTGAATCTGGCTCGCGCTTCATAGTACGGAGCCCCGCATGCAGTACAACGTCATCTCCGCTGACTCGCACGTTATCGAGCCGCAGGACCTGTGGCTCAAGCACATGGAGCGCAAGTACCGCGACCGCGCGCCGCACGTCGAGCGCCGGGACGGCAACGACTACTTCCTCGTCGAGGGGCAGACGCCGGCCTCGATGATGGCGATGGCGAACGCCGGTCAGGCATCTGACAAGTTGCGGCAGACGTCGCGGTGGGACGAGATGCGGCCAGGCGGCTGGGACCCCGACGCTCGCGTCAAGGACATGCTCTTGGACGGCATCGATGCCGAGGTGATGTACCCCAGTCTCGGCATGCGCATGTACAAATTGAAGGACCTCGAGTTCATGCACGCCTGCATGGAGGCGTACAACGACTGGGTGGCCGACTTCTGCAAGAAGCAGCCCGCGCGCATCCGGGCCGTCGCCATGCTGGACACCGACGACATGGAGTGGGCGGTCACCGAGTTGCGCCGCACGGCGAAGAAGGGCCTCGTCGGCGCGACCATCCCGGGCACGCAGCCGGACGACAAGCAGTACTTCAGCCGCTACTTCGATCCCCTCTGGGCGGCGGCGCAGGAACTCAACATGCCCATCAGCCTGCACGTGACGACAGGCAAGAAGGAAGAGTTCAACCCTCAGCGCTTCTTCCCTTCGTACGGCACGCTGCCCCACTTCATCGCCGAGTCCATCATCGACATGATCTTCGCCAACGTTTTTGACCGTTTCCCAAAGTTGCAGATCGTGTCCGCGGAGAACGACATCGGATGGATCGGCAACGTGCTCGAGCGCATCGACCACTTCTACAACAAGTACCGCTACACGCGGAAGGTGAACCTGCCGGCGATGCCGAGTGAGGTCTTCAAGAGCCATGTGCGCGCGACGTTCATCCGCGATCATGCGGGGGTACAGATACGGCACCTCATCGGCCTCGAGAACATCATGTGGTCATCGGACTACCCGCACGCGGATAGCACATGGCCGCACTCCGCCAAGGTCATCGACGACCACTTCAACGGCGTGCCGGAGAGCGACCGGCGCATGATCGTGTGCACGAACGCGGCGAAAACGTACGGGTTTGCATAAACAGGGAGGATGTCATGCGATTCAAAGGGGCTATTTCCGGATTTGCAGTTGCGTTCGCGGTGGCGGCGCTCGTCATCAGCGCCTGCGGCGGCGGGGGCGAGAAGGCGACGCAAGCGCCGACTGCTGCCGCTACGGCGACGGCGAAGCCGCCGGCAGCCGCGACGGCAACGCCTGTACCCGCGCCTGCAGCGACACCCACGCCGCAGGGCCCGCAGCCGAAGTACGGCGGCGTCCTCAAGTCCATCATGCTCGGCCCCGCGACCTCTCTCGACATGACGGCGACCCGTGGCGGCGGCTGGCATATCACGATCCCGATGTTCAATTACCTCGTCCAGAACCGCCTGCCGTTCGACCAGGGCTACAAGTCCGGCCTCGGCCCCGACCTTGCCGTGAGTTGGACGCTGAGCGACGACAGCAAGGTCTATACGTTCAAACTGGCCGACGGCGTTACGTGGCATGACGGCAAGGCGTTTGCTGCCAGCGACGTCGTTTTCAGTTTCAAGCGCATCGCCTCCGACCCATCGATTCCCACGGCGCCGTTCCGCAGCACGATGGCAAACATTGCTACCTATGAGGCGCCAGATACCAAGACGGTCAAGCTCACGCTGAAGAATCCATCGGCATCGTTCCTGGCAGGCCTCACCTCGATCGGCAACCTGATCTACCCGGAGCAGGCCGTCCAGTCCATCCTCGACTTCAAGCCCATCGGGACAGGCCCCTACAAGTTCGTATCGTTCAGCCAGAACGATCGAAGCGTGCTCGCGCGCAACCCGAACTACTTCAAGAAGGACAAGGCTGGCAATCAACTGCCATACCTCGATGGCCTCGAACTATACGCCATCACCGACGCCGCAGCCAAGATCGCGGCTGTGCGCACGGGCCGCGCCGACATGATGGACATGGTCACCAGCGTGACCGAGACCGACTACCAGACCATCGTAAAGGACAACGCCGGACTTATCGGCTACCCGCTCAATAACGGCTGGTTGTACTGGACGTTCAAAAATGCCCCGCCCTTCGACAACGTGAACGTGCGGAAGGCGTTCAGCCTCGCGCTGGACCGCCAGCAGTGGGACCTCCTTAGCAACGGCGGCGGCGGCGACCCCTACGTCCTCTACATGGACACGGCGAGCCGCTGGAAAGTGCCCGTCGACGAGGTGAAGACGTTCCCCGGTTATCGTCAGCCGAAGGATGCCGACATCGCCGAGGCGAAGAGGCTGCTCAAAGAGGCGGGCTTTACCCTGACGAGCATCAACGTGATCGTCGGCACGTATCCGAACCAGGCAACCGCCGCGGCCGGCATCATCCGTCAGAACCTCGGCATCGATACGAAGATCGATGTGCAAGACCGCGTCGCCTTTACGCAGACGCGCACCAACAAGAACTTCCAGATCCTCTACGACTCGAACTCGGCCGCCATCGACGATCCGTCGAGCGTCTTCCCAGCCTGGTATCGGAGCGACGGCAACCAGAACTCGACAGGCTTCGGCGACGCCACCGTTGACCAGTGGATCGATAGGTTGGAGAGCACGTTCGACCAGGCGGCGCGCCTGAAACTGGCCCAGGATATCCAGAAGCGGTTGGCCAACGAACTCTTC
>JACQEE010000286.1 GCA_016200725.1 Chloroflexota bacterium | reverse complement strand
GGGCCGAGCGTGGTGAAGCGTATCTTGTCAAAGAAGGCCGCCCGGTCATCCTTCTTGTCGCTGAGCGAGAGCCACACCTCGTTAGGCAGCGCGGTATTGAGACCGCGGCAGAGGTTGGCGTAATAGAGCAAGGAGTCAACGTTCCCTAGCACGAAAGGCTTGTTCGGGTCCATCGTCGGAAAGAAGGCAGCCGAGCCGACGATCTCGACGGGCACCGGCACACCCGCGACCGTGATCTCTACCTTGTCGCCCACCTTTCGCCCAGCGGACCCAAGGAAACGGTCGCTGGCAACGATTGGCAGTGCGCTCGTGGTGTCCGCCGGGAACATGCCGCGCGTACCCGTGCCGGGTGATGTCTTCCACGCCAGTTCAACGGTTGAGCGGCCATCGCGACGGACAACAGTGTCCGCCTTCAGCGCATCCAAGAATAGAGCGCTGGTATTCATCGCCGCCCAGCCGTTCGGCGCCTCGAGCGCGTCGAACACCGTAGGCCCAGCCGGAGTAAACGCGGTGAGGCCGCTGAGGTTCACCTTGCCCTGGCTCGTATGGCCATTGGCAATGGTGTCTAGCGGAAAGGGATCGTTCGGGAAGTCCAGTTCGAACAGGTAAACCGACTCGAGGACGAACGGTCCCTTGAGTGGCTGACCCGCAGCGTTGACGAAGTCGGCGCGCATGAACTTCCACACATCGGAATCGAGACGGCCGATCCGGTAGCGCCGCAATCGTCCGTCGCCGTCTTTGATCCGGACCCACACCGTCGTCGCGGAGCGCTCTTGCTGTGATTTCACCCAGACCCCGATGCCCGTCGCATCCTTCGGCAAGTCTCGCCCGCGCGTGATCGAGCGGCCGCGGTCGAGTTGGCGCAGCAACGTGAACAGGTCGGTCGACGAGAAGTCATCGCGGTAGAAGGCTACGCGGTTGAACTTGATCGAGTCGACAGCGAGCAAGTCGAGGTTGCGCCCGCTCGTGCCGAAAGACTGGTTGGGACCTGATCGATATGCAGGGCTCGCCAGTTTCACGCCGTGGATCGCCTCCAAGTCACTCGTCAAGACCTCCGCAGGCGCGCTCTCGGATGGCGGAATGTTCGCGATGCGCGCATCGCTGCCGGAGGCGAAAAGGCCGCGGTCGTGGAAGGAGCGCTCGAGCGTGCCGTTGTAACTCACGGCGAACATCGCCAACGCGGCGACTAGCATCAGCAGCAGGGCCGGACGCAGGTAGTGGATGGGGTTGCGGCCAAGGTTCCACAGGGCGAGCGCGAGCCACACGCGCCCAGTGCGCCCCGCGATCGCAGCAAGGAAGCGCAGCAGCCACGGCAGTACCCGAAGGCAGAGCAGCGCCAGCGCCAGCATGAGCAACACCGGCGCGACGAGCAGCATGTCGTCGACCGAATCCTTGCCGAACAGGCGCTGCGTCACCAGCGCTCCGCGCTGCGTCAGTTCCCAGTACAGCAGTCCGGCCATCGCTAAGAGGAACAGGTCAATGAAGCACTTGTGGAAAAGAAAGCCGAGCGGGGGGCGCGCCGTGACTTTCCGCACATCGAGCAGGTTGAACCGCGCACCTCGCAGGGCGGGGAGGAAGAGGGCGGCGAGGCAGAGGCCGCCGCCAACAAGCGCAAGGTAGAAGACTGACAGCGTAAGGCTGGCTGGCAGTCCCGAGCCATTCGTCACATCATGGAAGGCTGGCGCGTGGCCAAGCAGCGGCACGAGGAGACGCGCAAGAAACGGGGCGAGCACCACCGCCGCCGCGCACATCAAAGCCGCCTCCCACAAGTAGACAGCCATGACTTGCAGACCGTCTGCGCCTCGCGAGCGGAAGAGGGCAATCTCCGCCAGGTGCCGCTCGACGACCACGTTCGCCACCATGACGAGGTAGTACAGGATGATCGCGCCGACGACGACGGCCATCATCAGCACCGGGATGCGGCTGAAGAACAATTTGTTCTGGAAGTCGTCGAGCGTGGAGCCCAGGCCTGAGAGCACCAGGGTCCCGGGGGCGTCCGCGGCCAGTTGCGTCTCGAGGCGGCCAATAGCAGCGCGTATCTGCTGGACGTTGCCGCCATTGATGCGGGATGGGTCGATGTAGAAGAACCACCAGTAGTCCACGATCATGCCGCGGAACGAGGGAGCGATGTCGCCGAGATACGCCGCCTCGGACACGAGTACCGGCAGCATGGGGATGTCGGCGCCGCTCGATGAGTCCGTCTGCGGCGAGAACGGGTCGATAGTGAACGACCAGTACAGCTCGGAGATGTCGTTGGGCTGCAGAATGCCAGTGATCACAGCCGTGAGTTGCCGGTTCGGGTCGCCGACAGGCGCGACGGTGATGCTATCGCCGAGTTGCAGGTGGAATGCATTCGCCGAGTTCCTACCGATCGCCGCTTCGATGACCGTGGCCGAGCCATCGGCGCGATGGCCGGTCTTAGGGAAAGCGCCTTCGACAACACTCGAATGGCTTTCGTAGTCGGCGTACGACTGCACGGATGCCTTGATCGTGCCTGAGACGGCGGGAAGGTTAAGGTTCAGCGGCGGCGTCTTGATCTGGCCGACCTGCGACTGGACGATGCTGCCGATCGTCTCCTGCTCGCGCCCGAGCACGCGGGAGCGCGTCCGAGCGTAGCCCGACTCGTCGAGGGGACGCGAGGGAACGAGGACCGCCGTGTCGAGGACGCCCCGCGTCTCGTACTTCAGCGCGTGGCGAAGGCCGATTTCCTTGATGGAGTCGAGGTAGAGCGGCGTGGCGGCGAGCAGCGTCGTGGCGAGCAGGATTCCGGCGAACAGGATGGCGAGGAAGCGCCAGTTCGCCCGCACTCGTCGCCAGAACAGCACCCAGGGCGCCGTGATCGAGTTCATCCACCCTCGCGACGGCCACTCAGCGGGGCCGTGCCAGCCTTACACCCTGAAAAAGTGCGCGGAGTATAGCACGAGGCCCTCTGATTCCAGCCACCTCGCTACTCGATGACAGCCGTTCCCTCGATTTCGACCTTGTACGTCAGGCTTCCCAGACTCTTGACGACGATCGCCGTGACTGCTGGCTTCACGCCGGGGAATGCCGCTTCGATCGCTGGGTAGAGGTCCTTCCCTAGACCCATGTCTGTCATGAAGCAGGTAAGGCGCACCACGTCGCTCATCTTGCCTCCGGCCGTTTCCACCACCTTGCGGATGTTCTCCATCGCCTGCTTCGCCTCCGCCTTGAAGTCGTTCCCGCCACCTGCCACCGTCCCCGCGGCAACGGCGCCGACCTGTCCTGCGATGAACACCGTATTGCCCGCACGCACACCCTGGGAGTAGAAGTTCGCCTTGAACAGTCCGTCCGGATTGATCGCTTTCTTGGGCATGATCGCTCCTATCGATGGCTAGCAGATGTTGGCCTATTGTAGCGGCCCTGCATCAGGGTGCATGACGATGCGCCTTGACGCCGTCAGGCTGACCAAGCAGCCCCGCGTTATACTGCACGACCGGAGAGGCCGCCTTCCGGCCGCACCCCCATGCATATCAAGAACTTCAGCCTCGCGCTCGCCTGCCTCGCCGTCGCGATCACGCTCGCCGCATGTAAGCAGAGCGCTCCCGCCAACATGACCGCGACGGGCTCGACCACTTACACCGATAGCACGGCCGGCTTTTCGATTGTCGTCCCCAACAGCTGGCACGACCGCCCGGATCTTGGCATCAACGAGTTGGTCGCACGGTCCGGAGCCGTGGCCTTCGCCGAGAAGGCCGGCGCCGTGCCCGCACGCGACCACCTCGTCCTCCTCTTCGCGGCAGGCCACGTCGAGGGGACCCGCTACGCGCCCAACCTCGCAGTTGCCACCGACGATCTGAGCGGCACCGCCTTCGAAGCCTGGATCACCAAGGGACGCGCACAGCCCGATCCGCGGCGTGACGTGCAAGGGCGCGAGGCATACCTCCTGCAAGGCTACGCCGGGGACATGAAACTTCTCGCCATACGTCCGCCCAACTACACGCTCGTCGTCGCCGACGGCCAGCGCGGCTGGATGGTCTGGTGCGTCGGCACCGCCGATCAATGCCAGCCCGCGCTGCAGAGTTTCCAGTTCCTCACAAAATGAAACGGGCGGGTGACCCCGCCCGTTTCTAGCGTCTACTGTTCGCTAAACCCTACTCCAACTGCTGCGCCTGCAATTCGATGTGCTGGCCCAGCGTGAGCAGCCCGGCGACAACCACGTCCGTCTTCACGAACGCCTGGATGATCGTGTTGCTCAGCGAGCCGGGATCACCGGGGCGGAAGACCGAGCAGATTTCCAGCCTGCCCCTGATCTCCGGCGGCAGCCCGGTGCGGATGTGCTGGAGCTGCGCCTCGAGTTTGGCAAACGATGGGTACCGTATACCGAAGTGCGTCGTGAGCTGTGGCTCCTTGCGGAACTTCTGGTCGTAGCCCTTATACGCAGCGCTGAGCGCGGGATTCGTCTTCAACTGCTTCGCCAGTTCCTGCTCGAACGCCCACTGCTCCTTCGTAACCTCCGAAGCGTAGGCGATGTTGTTCAGCGAGTCCGTCTCGCCTGGACCGATCGGGAGGAGCAGATACGTCCCGCCCGTCTCGATCACGCCGCAGCCGAGCGCCTGAAACACCTTGCCGACGAGCGACCGCTCGCCGGGACGGTAGATCATCTCGATGTGGTTCAGCATCCGGCCCTTGAAGTCCACCAGTTGCGCGCCCTTCATCGCTATCGGAGCCTTCATCGTCTTCGCCATGGAGCGCCTCCCTTGTGCTGTGCGCCAACTATGCCCTGCGACTGCGCGACGGTCAAGCCTGTGACGGCTAGGTCCGTATGAACTCTAGCATCCTTCCGCCATCGATGGTGAACGCCGAGCCGGTCACGAAGTCGGCGGCATCCGACGCCAGGTAGGCAACCGCGTCGGCGATCTCCTCCGGCTTGGCGAAGCGGCCCCAGGGCTGGTAGCCCTCCAGCCGCTTGCGCTCCGCCGGTTTGTTCAGCGCGCCCGCAAGCATCCCGCCTTCCACGAGGCCAGGGTTAACGCAGTTGACGTTGATCTTCATCGGCGCCAGCGCCACCGCGAAGATGCGCGTCAGCTGCACGACCGCCGCCTTGGAGACGCAGTAGGCCACGTGCTCCGGCATCGGCAACTCGCTGTCTATCG
>JACQEE010000284.1 GCA_016200725.1 Chloroflexota bacterium | reverse complement strand
CTGGCAAGGTTTTCGAGGTCGAAGTTCCAGCCTGATGGCTGACAGACTGCCCAGGCTTAGTGCCGACAAGTCATTGTCTCGTATCTCCGCGGCGGTGCTCGCGCTCGGCTGTCTCGCTCTATTCATGCTGACTGCGTGCGGCGGAGGGGCACGCCCGGCTCCGTCCATCCGTACGACGACCATACCCGCGCAAGGATCGCAGTTCACTGAGACGCAACGCTTCACCTCGGTTCCGACAGTCTCTTCGAGCGCGACCGCAACCGCCCGTCCGGTGCCTTCCCCGACGCCACCCTCAGTACCAACGCAAGTCGCGCCGACGACCGCCGCGACGCCCACGGCTACCTTGACGGCGACACCCGACAGCACACCGACGGCTGTCACGCTGCCCACGGCCACCGCTACCCCGCCAAGGCCGTCGCCGCCTGCCCCAACAGCGACACCGACCACGATACCGACCACGACGCCGACGCGGACGCCGAGCCCAGTACCCACAGCAACGCCCGCGCCGCAGCCTACAGCCACGTCAACCCCGGTCCCGCCCCAACGCGCCAGTCTGCGCGTGAACGACACGGCGCTCGCGGCGGGGCAGGGCACCATCGCTATTGTCAACGGCAGTGTGCGAGTCTTCCCACCGCCCGGTCTTGACGGTCGGTATCCGCCGGGCACGCAGGTTTCCTTGCAGGTGCGACCCAACGCGGCTGACAGCACGATCACCTGGAGCGGGGCAGATGTGACGGTGAGCATGGACCAGGTCGCCATCACGATGACGCGCGACCGGCAGGTCAAGGTGTCGGTAACGCCCAACACCTTCGTGCTCACTATCAACGGGTTAGACGTCACCGGTCCAGTGCTCTCTCTTGGGCTCGGTGACGTATCCATTTCGCCACCGCCCAACACGCGGGACGGACGCTACTACCAGGGGACGGAAGTGTCGTTGAGTGTCCAGCCGTTCGGCGTGGGGGGTACGGTGAGATGGACGACGGCAGGCTCCAGTGCGGTTGGGAACACCTTTGCCGTGACGATGACGGCCGACCGGGCGCTGACGCTCGTGATCAATACGAACAGTTACGCGCTGACGATCAATGGCATCCCGGTCACCGGGCCGATCCTGCCAGTGCCCGGCGGTACTATCAGCATCTCGCCAACGCCCAACGGCCCGAACGGTCGCTACGGCCCCGGCACACAGGTCACGCTGACTGCGCAGCCATTCAGCGATGGGGCCATCATTACCTGGCTGGGGAATGACGGGGCGCCGATGGATAACCCGGCCATTGTGACCATGAATTCGGACAGGGCTATCAACGTCGGAATATCGTGAACCGAGGTAGCACTGGAAGCGAAGCCCGCCCAAAGACGCGGGGACGCAGATGCTGGGGCCGTTGCGGCCCCAGCATGACAAGAGATGGGCTAGCCTGCCAGCGGGCACCAGGAGACTGGCGTGAGCAACTTCGCTTCCCAGCGCGTGCGCAGGGCGGATAACTTGGCCGTCCACGCTTGGAACTTGGGGTCGCCGGACTGACTCTCTTGGAACGTCGCCCAGGCCTGCCAATCTTTGAGCGCCCAGATGTTGAGCACCTCGAAGTCGCGAAAGGCCGACTGGTAGGCGCCGATGGGTTCGAGGCCGAGGCGTCGCGCGATGGGCCACCCGTCGATGGTCGTTTCCATGTACCTCGACACGTTGGCCGGCTTGCACTCGATGGTCTCGTGGAGGAAGACCTTGCCTTTGACGTTGCCGGCAACCAGTTCTTTCAGCGTGCGGCAGCCCTCGGCTGGGACGAGCATGCGGTCGAAGCCGCCGGAGCGCCATTGCGACGCCTTCGAGAGGTACTCGGTCAGCCCAGGCGTCATGCGGTCGCGCTCGTGATGCGTCTCGCGCTGGCGCGCGAAGGCCGACCAGTCGTCGATTTCCCAGAACGCGATCACTTCGGGCCAGCGACCGGTGACGCTGACGGTGTTCCAGAACCCGACGGGTCGCAGGTCCCGACGCTTGGCGATGGGCAGGAACAACTTCTCGACGGCTGCAGCGTATTCGTCGGCCTTGCCGTAGATCACGTCGAGGGTTTCGTGGAGGTAGAGCATGACTTCTTTCTTGGAATTGGTCGATTACTTGAACAACCTGACCCAGTCTATGGAAACCTCATAATCCTTAAGGAAGTCCCACCATCGGAAATAAGGCGTTAAGAGTCTGCTATTTAGAGGATTGTCAGCGACGGCATCGCCCAAGAAAGGAGGTTGTTGTCGCAACTTGTCGCATGGAATGACGGCTAGTTTTTTGAGCATCAGGTTATCGTCCAGAAACACAGCTGCAAGTTCCCAGCGGGTCGACGCTGGAATCTTTACAAGAGTTCCTCGTTTGTACTTTGCCCAAGAAGTCATCGTCTTAACTGAGACTTTCGTTCCGTCGCCGAGAGTGAAGTCGTACGGAGCCGTTTTGGTCGGAGCAGGCACGGGATTTCTGTTGGTTCGCTCAAGATACCGCGCGACCCAATACTCTCCGATATCGCCGACGTGGTTGTCGTTTCCACTCACTAGGTTTTGCTCTTTGAGATTACGGAAAGCGGTCCTCACCTTGGCTAAATTCTCGCAAGCCTCGAGAAAATCCTTATGCTGCTGTGGAGTGACGCCCATCTCTAATTCCCTCCAAACAGATCCGCCTCGTCCTTCGCCAGCGACGCCTTGCGATCGGCAGCGTCGCGCACGCCTAGCGAGCGGTAGAACGACGTGTCGTAGGTGCGGGTGCGGACGACGACGGGCATGGGAACGGCGTGGCCGAAGATGAGCGCCTGCTGCTTCGTCTCGAGTTTGGCGAGCACGGCGCGCAGTTCGCGACCGCCCGAGGTGCCCGCCAGGACGGCGTCGATGTCGCGGTCGTCCTCGAGGAGGCAGGTCAACTTGGTGCCGATCTGCGAGAGCACCTCGGGGTCGATGCCGCTGGGGCGCTGGTCGATGACGAGCAGGGTGACGTTGTACTTGCGCAGTTCGCGCGCGATCGTGCCGAAGGTGGTGAACTTCGCGACCTGGGGGCTGAGGAACTTGTGGGCCTCTTCAATGGCGATCACCAGGTTTGGCGGCGCCTTGCCCTGCCCGCCGAGCGACCGCTCGACGCGCTCGACGTAGAGGTCGTGGATGCGCCGCGTGAGCAGGTTGGCGACGAGGATGTACGCCTCGAGTTTGTTGCGGTAGCGCCCGAACTCCAGCACGACGTGCGTCCCGCGCTCGAGGTAGTCCATGATGCGCGCGACCGAGTCGTCGTGTTTGTCGTTCGTGATAAATGGCAGCCGCTCGAGGCGTTGTAGTTTGCGATGCAGCGCCTGCACCGTCCCCTCGTGCTCCGTCTCGCCGGCGAAGGCGGTGAGGTCGTCGAGTGACTCCCCGGCGAGGAAGCGCGAGAGCCACTGCCGGCCGTGCTTCTTTTCGAGGCGCTCGGCTGCCTGCACCTGCGCCTCGTTGAGGTCGAGGACGCCGGCAAGCGAGGCCACGTCCTCGGCATGCACCTCGTCGAAGCCGATGCGCACGACGAAGTCGGGTTGCACGCCACGTCGACGCGAGCCTTCCTCGTCGACGGTGAAGATGGCGACTTTCGAGGGGAACAACTGCTTGAGCGCCTTCACATCCGTGCCGCCCTCTTGTCGAGCGCTCCAGCCGTACTCGCTGTGCATGTCGAAGATGAGGCTGACGGCCTGGCCCTTCTGCACGATCTGCGCGAGCAGGATGCGCGTGAGGAACGACTTGCCCGTGCCGGTCTTGCCGAAGACGCCCGTGCTGCGCTCAGTGAGGCGGTCGGCGCTGAGGCAGACGGGCGCCTCCTCCATGTCGAGCGGGCTGCCGATCCAGATATGCGCGTCGTCGTTCTCGCCGAAGATGGCCGCGATTTCCTGCGGCGATGTCTCGCGGACGCGGGCGAAGTGCGGCGGGACCGTCTTCGCCGGCGCGGGCGCCTCGTCGCCGCCGACAGGCATCACGAGGTAGGGCGAGACATGGATCGAGCCATAGGCTGCGGTACCAACCATGACATCGCGAATGAACTCATCCTCAACGTCCGGCGGCGCCGTCGCCATGCGCGGGTCGGTGTGCTGGAGCGACACGTCGGTGACGACGCCGAAGAAGCGGCGCAGGTGCCCCTCGATGGTGACGAAGCGCCCGACGGCGAGGCTCTCGACCTCAGCGGAGGCATCGAGCTTGATGTCCACGCCGCGGGTGAGGGAGCCGCTGACGACGAAACCTAACCCCCCGTCCCCCTTCCCTGAGAAGGAAGGGGGTGCAGAGCGGCCATCGGGGAATGCGTCGGGAGGCATGATTGGGGCATTGTACGACGCGCGCGCAGGACGGGGAATGTGGTGATGGCGGAAGGTTGCCGCGACGGGGCGAATCGGGTAGCGTAGCGGCCAGTTTGCGGCGAGGAGTCGGAAGACCCCACCCAGATCCTGGAGCCGGGACGGCTCCAGGATGACAAGCGTACGGGAGGCAGTGATGAACTTCGGTATCTTCTTCGAGTTGGAAGTCGGCACCGCGGGTTACACGGAGCGCGATATCTGGCACAACGCGTTGACGCAGATCGAGTACGCGGAGAAGTGGGGCTTCGACTCGGCTTACGCTGTCGAGCACCACTTCAACCCCGGCTACTCGCACTCGTCGTGCCCCGAGATCCTCTTCGCCGCTGCCTCGCAGCGCACGAAGAAGATGCGCCTCGGCACCGGCGTGCAGTTGCTGCCGATTAATCATCCTGTGCGGGTCGCCGAGCACGTCGCTGCGCTGGACATCCTGACGGACGGGCGCTACGACTTCGGCATCGGGCGCGGGACGTTCGCGCCGGAGTTCGAGACGTTCAAGGCGCCGCCGGCGCAGGGCGACACCAAGGACGAGAACCGGCGCATGTTCTTCGAGTGCGTGGAGATCATCAAGAAGTGCTGGACGAAGGACTCGTTCACGCACGAGGGCGAGTTCTATCAGTTCCCCACGCCGATCCGCGTGGTGCCGAAGCCGGTGCAGAAGCCGATCCCGCGCATCTTCGCGGCGTGCGGCAGCCCGGACTCGTACGTGATGTATCCGAAGGCGGGCTTCCACGTCATGCCGACCACCGCGGTGACGCCGCTCGACCACCTCGGCAAGTCGCTGCCGGCGGCGTACAACTCGTGGAAGGAAGCGGGCAACGATAAGAAGCTGGGGCCGCTCCAGGTGAACTGCCTCGTGCCGGTGTACGTCGCCGAGACGCGCGAGCAGGCCATCGAGCAGATGAAGCCGTGGGAGATGTGGTACTTCGAGCGCCTCGTCGAGTTCTTCGCGCCGCGCAACCCGAAGGAGCGCGAGGCGATGTCCAAGCTGTTCCCCGCGGGGTCGAAGCCGTTCTGGGAGAACCCGACGTGGGACTACATCATGGGCGAGCGCATGGTCATCTGCGGCGACCCCGACGATGTGATCGAGCAGATCAAGGAATACGAGGATGCGGGCATCAACCGCCTGATGGCGCAGTTCCAGCTCGGCGGCATGCCGCACCGCATGGTGATGGAGTCGATGAAGTTGTGGAGTGAGGCGGTGCTGCCCGCGTTCGAGAAGAAGGGCAAGAAGGCCGCGGCTGTGGCGGGGTAGAGGGAGAGCATCCACAGATTACACGATTACACAGATTACTTGGGCGGGACGGCGAAAGCCGGCCCGTTTGATTTTGGCAAGGCCGGCGTTTTGACACCCCCAAAGCCTGTCGTTTAGGCTGACGGTGTAACGGCCATTGCGTGGAGGTCTCCCATGCCAGCCGCTCCCGTCAAGGCGATTTCCGCCGATTCGCACGTCTACGAGCCGCCGAACACGTGGGTCGACAACATCGATCCCAAGTTCAAGGCGATCGCGCCGCGTATGGTGCGCCAGGGTGACCACGACATCCTCACGACCGAGGGCATGGAGCCGCGACAGGTCGGCGCGCAGGCGGTCGCTGGGAAAGACCCGCGCGACTTCAAGCGCTCGGCTCGGCACGAGGACGGTCGCAAGGGTGGCTGGGAGCCGCAGGCGCGCCTCGTGGACATGGACACCGATGGCGTCGAGGCTGAGGTGCTCTACCCGACGCTGGCCTTCCACATGTTCCGCATCCCCGACCTCGCCTACCGCATCGCCTGCCTCGACGCCTACAACCGCTGGATGGCTGGCCTGTGCAGCGCATCGCCACAGCGCCTGTGGGGCCTCGGGCTTATGACGATCCACGACGCGAAGGTTGCCGTGCGCCAGTTGCACGACATCGCTAAGCTGGGGCTCAAGGGCGCGTGCATCACTGCGATGGCGCCAGAGGAGAAGCCGTTCGGCGATGCCGACTACGAGCCGATCTGGGCAGCGGCGGAGGATGCGGGCATCCCGTTGAGCCTGCACGTCTTCACGGAGAGTAGCGCCAAGGTCGAGAGCGCCGACTTCATCGTGCGCTACTCGGTCGTGCCGGCGCGCATCCAGCAGTCGCTCACCACGTTCATCTCGTTCGGGATCCTGGAGAAGTTTCCCAAACTCAAGCTGGTGTCCGTCGAGGTAGACATCGGCTGGATACCAACGTATCTGCAGCGCATCGATCACGCCTTCGACCGCCACCGCTTCTGGACTGGCGCGGGGCAGCGGCTCAAGATGAAGCCGAGCGAGTATTTCCACCGTCAGTGCTTCGCCACGTTCATGGAGGACCGCGCGGGCGTGCTCATGCGCAACGAGGCGGGCATCAAGAACATCCTGTGGTCGAGCGATTACCCGCACGCGGACAGCACGTGGCCGCACTCGCAAGAGGTGATCGCGAGGCAGTTCGCGGGCGTGCCCGATGGCGACAAACGGCGCATCGTGCGCGACAACGTGCGCGAGTTGTACGGGGTAGCATGAGCACCATGCGCATCTGCTCCCTGCTGCCGAGTTCCACGGAGATCGTCTACGCGCTCGGGCTGGGCGACCAGCTCGTCGCGGTGACGCATGAGTGCGACCACCCGAGCGAGGCGTCGCGGCTGCCACGGGTGACGCGCTCGCTCATCGACCACTCGTCGAGCACTAGCGGAGAGATCAACCGGCACGTCGCCGAGGCGGTGCATGGCGGCAGCAGCATCTACGCGCTCGACCAGCATGAACTCGAGCGGCTCAACCCAGACCTGATCCTGACGCAGGAACTCTGCGAGGTGTGTGCGGTCTCGTACGGCGAGGTCCGCAAGGCGGTGCGCATGCTGCCCGGCGACCGCAAGGTGCTGTCGCTCGAGCCGACGAGCCTCGGGGGTATCCTCGATAGCATCACCGAGGTGGGCGTGGTCACGGGTACGGAGCGTCGCGCGAAGGAAGTCGTCGCAAGCCTGCGTCGCCGCATCGAGCACGTGACCACGAAGGCGGCGAAAGCGCGTTCGAAGCCCAAGGTGTTCGCGATGGAGTGGCTCGATCCGCTGTTCGTCGGTGGTCACTGGGTACCCGAGATGATTCGCCTCGCTGGCGGCGTGGACGGCCTGGGTCGCGAAAACAGGCCATCGTTCATCGTCGAGTGGAAGGACATCGCGGCCTATGCGCCGGACGTCGTCGTGGTGATGCCATGCGGGTACGACCTGGCACGGACGCAAGACAAACTTCGCGAGGTGCGTCTGCCTGAGGCATGGCATGCCCTGCCCGCGGTGCGTCATGGCCGCGTGTACGCGGTTGACGGCTCGGGCTACTTCAACCGTCCAGGGCCCCGCATCGTGGACGGGCTGGAGATCATGGCAGAGATCCTGCACCCGGACCTGTTCCCTCGCAAGCATGACAAGAACTGGGCACAAGTCACCTAGCGCGAGCGGTCAAAAGACCCCACCCCAGATCCCTTCGACTTCGCTCAGGGCAAGCTCTTCGGCGAAGACGCCTCAGGATGACGAAATGGGCGTGGGCCGAGGTCGGGTAGAATAGCCCGCGATGAAGCCACTGCCACTCGCCAACATTCGAGTGCTGGAGATCGCCGAGGGCTACGCTGGGCCATTCGCCGCAGCGCTGCTGGGCGATCTGGGCGCCGAGGTCATCAAGATCGAAGCCGTGCAGCGGATGGACCAGACGCGCGGCCAGGTGAAGCCCCGAACAGGAACGGAATATCCGCGTGGCGAACCGGGGCCACACCCCTGGAATATCTGCAAGCCGTTCGTGCGCGGCAACCGCAACAAACTCAGCCTGACGCTCGATCTGGCGACGCCGCGCGGCATCGAACTGTTCCTCTCGCTCGTTGCCGTCAGCGACGTCGTGCTCACGAACATGGTCACCGGCGTACCCGAGAAGTTGGGCATCGCCTACGACGAGCTTCGCAAGGTGCGCCCCGACATCGTCTACCTCTCGTCGTGCGGCTTCGGCGCGACGGGGCCGTACGCGAGGTTCGTGGCGATGGCGGGCTCGATGGACGCCATCTCGGGGCACACGTGGCTGCGCAACTATGAGGGCGACGACCCGACGACAACGGCCTACAACGCGCACACCGACGCGGTCAACGCCCTGACGAGCGCCTTCGGCGTGACGACGGCCATCTACCGTCGTGCGGCGACCGGCCAGGGGCAGCACGTCGACGTCTCTGGGTGCGAGGCGCTGATGCCGCACCTCGGCGAGGCGATCATGAACTACACGATGAACGGCCGCGTGCACACGTCGATCGGCGACGCGAGCCCGACGTTGGCACCGCACAACGTCTACCCGACGCAGGGCGCTGACCAGTGGGTGGCCATCGCTGTACGCAACGACGCGGAGTGGAAGACGCTGGTTGAGGCGATGGACTCGCCGGAGTGGACACGGGAATCGCGCTTCGCGACGGCGGTCGGAAGGCTCCACCATCGGAAGGAACTCGACCAGCACATCGCGGAGTGGACGCGGTCGCAGGACAAGCGCGAGTTGATGGCGAGGCTGCAGGCGGTGGGCATCCCTGCCACAGCCGTGTTCAGCAACAAGGACTCCGTGCTCGACGAGCACGTGCGCGAGCGCGGCTTCTTCGAGAGCATCACCCACCCAGACATGGGTGAGATGGAGTTGCCTGGCATCCCTTGGAAGATGTCGGAGACGCCGGGCAATATCCGGCTGCCGCCGCCGACGCTCGGCCAGCACAACGACTATCTCTACCGCGAAGTGCTCGGGCTCAGCGAGGCCGATATCGCGCGCCTCGAAGAGCAGCAGATCACGGGTACTGTGCCGCTGGATAGGTTGGTGTAGGCACCTCTCACCGGAAGTCGAGGCGTTGTTGGTGCCGAGGCCTCACCCCTCACCCGCCCCGATGGGAATCGGGGCACCCTCTCCCCAGGAGGAGAGGGGAAGACCCGCCACCCCAGATCCTTCGGCGAAGACGCCTCAGGATGACGAGGTGCCGTGCTAGAATAAGCCGTCTCTGTCCACTCCTGGAGCGAGCCTGTCTTTATGCCTGAAACCATCTTCATCGGCGTGGCGTGGCCGTACGCGAACAGTTCGCTGCATTTGGGGCACGCCGCCGGGTCGTTTCTGCCCGCCGATATCTTCGCGCGCTACCACCGGATGAAAGGCAATCGCGTGCTGATGGTCTCGGGGAGCGATCAGCACGGAACGCCGATCACCGTGCGCGCGGAAGAGGAAGGCGTCTCGCCGCAGGCCATCATCGACCGCTATCAGACCGAGTTTCTCAACTGCTTCCAGCGCCTCGGCATTTCATTCGACCTGTTCACCGGCACGGCGACGGACAATCACCGTCGCGTCGTCCAGGATATGTTTCTGCGCCTGCTCAAGCGCGGCTACATCTACAAGAAGACGACGTCGCTGCCCTACTCGACGGTGGACAAGCGTTTCCTGCCCGATCGGTACGTCGAGGGGACGTGCCCGTTTTGCGGCTACGAGTCGGCGCGCGGCGACCAATGCGACAACTGCGGCAAGCCGATGGACCCCAAAGACCTCAAGAACATCCGCAGCCGCATCCACGGCGACACGCCTGAGTTCCGCGACAGCGAGCACTTCTTCATCAAGTTGACCGCCTTTGAAGAGCCGCTGCGCAAGTGGGTCGCGCAGCAGACGCACTGGCGTCCGAACGTGCGCAACTTCACGATGCAGTACCTCAAGGATGGCCTCATCGACCGCGCGGCCACTCGCGACATCGACTGGGGCGTGCCGTGGCCGCAGCCTGGCTACGAGAGCAAGCGCATCTACGTCTGGTTCGAGGCGGTCATCGGCTACCTCTCCGCGTCGAAGGAATGGGCGCAGAGGCGAGGGCAACCAGACGCCTGGAAGGACTTCTGGCACGGCGACGTGAAGCCCTACTACTTCATGGGGAAGGACAACATCCCCTTCCACACGATCATCTGGCCAGCGATGCTCATGGGCTACAACGACGGCCTCAAGTTGCCATATGACGTCGCGGCGAACGAGTTCCTCAACCTCGCGGGGATGAAGTTTTCGAAGAGTCGCAACTGGGCCGTCTGGCTGCCCGACTACCTTGACCGCTTCCAGCCCGACCCGCTGCGCTACGTGCTCTCGATCAACATGCCGGAGACGGCGGATACCGACTTCACCTGGCAGGAGTTCCTGCGCCGCAACAACGACGAGTTGGTCGCCACGTACGGCAATCTGGTCAACCGCGTCCTGTCGTTTACTTATAGGTCGTGCAATGGGCGCATCCCTGAGCACGACCCCGAGGCGTCGCTGGGCGAGACGAGCCGTCGCCTCATCGCGGAGACGGAGCGCACGCTTGTCGAGGTGGACAAGGCGATCGCGGGGTGCCACTTCAAGGACGGCATCCGCGCGGCGATGGCGCTGGCCCAGCAGGCGAATCGCTATCTGGAAGAGCAGTCGCCGTGGAAGACGATCAAGACGGACGAGCGCGCGGCGCATAATGCGCTGTGGACGGGCGCCTGCGTGATCGCCGGGCTGAAGACCATGCTCTACCCCTACATGCCATTCAGTTCGCAAAAGGTGCACGAATACCTCGGCTACACTGGCGACGTTGGCCACGCTGGCTGGACGTTCGAGCGCCCGAAGGCGGGACAGGCGCTGCAAAAGGCGGAGCCGCTCTTCGTCAAGTTGGACGAGAAGGCGGTGACGGAGGAGATGAGCGGCCTGGTGAAGCAGGGGGCGTCGTGAGCGCGAACGTGCAAAACTGCCCTTCGACAAGCTCAGGGCGAACGGGGCGCGCGTTGTGACGACGGCAGGCATCCTCTCGATCTACGAGCCGGTGCAGGCTGAACTGCGCGAGGTCGAGGCGACGCTGCATGCGGTGAGCGACGACCGCAATTTCGCGCTGCTGGGCGAGTTGCTCGAGCACATCACGAGCATGAGCGGGAAGCACGTTCGCCCCGCCATTGCCATCCTCGCATCCAAGTTTCACCCCTGCGAGACGCGGCCCATCGTGCTCATGGCGACGGCGGTCGAACTGCTGCACATCGCCACGCTGGTTCACGACGACACGATTGACCACGCCACGGTGCGGCGCGGCAAGCCGACGGTAAGCAGCGTGTGGGGCCGCGACGTCGCGCTGCTGCTCGGCGACTATGTCTTCGCGCGCTCGGCGACCTTCGCTTGCGATGCGGGTTCGATGCGCGCCATGCGCCTGTTCGCGGAGACGGTGATGGACCTCTCGGCGGGCGAATTGCGCGAGTTCTCGATGGCCTACGACTGGAAGCAGACGCGCGACTCGTACTGGCGGCGGCTCAAGGAGAAGACGGCGTCGCTCTTCGCCACAGCGGCGGAGGCGGGCGCCATCCTCAGCGGCGCGCCGGAGGAGCACATCCAGGCGCTGCAACGTTACGGGCTGAATTTGGGCATGGCCTTCCAGGTGGTAGACGACATCCTCGACTTTGAGGGCTCGCAGGCCATCGTCGGGAAGCCTGTCGGCGGCGACCTGACGCAGGGCGTGATGACGCTGCCAGCCATCCTGCTCGCCGAGCGCTACCCCGACGACGACGTTGTCAAGGCGGTCTTCCGCGACCGCGACGACCCGGCGCTGCTGCGAGCGGCCGTCGAACGCATCCGCTCGTCGGGCGTGATGGCGGACGCTTATCGCGTCGCGAAGAACTTCGCCGACACCGCGCGCCTCGCCGTCGAGACGCTGCCGGACATCCAGGCGCGGCGCTCGCTGGTGGCACTCACCGAGTACGTGACGCAGCGCGAGCGGTAGGGCCGCCCTCTCCATCGCAGATGGAGAGGGGAAGACCCTCACCTGCCTGATAAGAATCAGGCGTCCTCTCCCGCAGACGGGCGAGGGGAAGACCACTCCACCCCAGGCTCCTTCGGCAGGCTCAGGACAGGCTCTTCGACTTCGCTCAGGGCGTCGAGGGGAAGGCGCTACGTCGTGTAGAACTTCGCCCCTTCCGCCTTCGGCGGCGCGGGGTTGTCGAAGGCCTTGCGCATGACGATGGGCACGACGCGCTTCAACTCATCGACCGTCCAGTGCCCTTCCTTGTAGATCGGGTTCGTGACGTCCGGGTTCGGGAAGTGGCCGACGTGCGGCCCGTAGCAGTGGAAGGCCTGGCCGTTGATGTCCTCGCGCCTGGGCTGCGAAGCCCGAGGCCATGCGCGAATCGGTCGGCCCCGGCGCGACGCAGTTCATGGTGACGCCGTAGGGGCCAACTTCGGCGGCGACGGCGCAGGTGAAGCCCCAGATGCCGGCCTTGGCCGCCGAATAGCACGAGTGCCCCGCGCGGTAGAGGCCGATGCTGCGCGCGAAGATGCTTACGATGCGTCCCGAGCGCTGCTCGACCATCACCTTCGCGGCGTGGTGCGTCATGTTGTACGCGCCCTTGAGGTGTACGGCCACGACGGCGTCGAAGTCTTCTTCCTTCATCTCCCACACGGGCGCGTGTCGCATGTTGCCAGCGTTGTTCACCAGGATGTCGAGGCGGCCGAAGGTGTCGATGGCCTTGCGCACCATCGCCTCGGCGTCACCATGCTTTGCGACTGAGCCATAGTCGGCGACCGCTCGCCCGCCCTTCGAGGTGATCTCCTTCACGACCGTGTCGGCTGGCCCCTGCGAGCCACCGCGACCGCCCATATCGCCACCGAGGTCGTTGACGACGACTGCTGCGCCAAGCGAGGAGAGTTGCAGTGCCGTCGCGCGGCCGACGCCGTGGCCTGAGCCGGTGACGATTGCTACTTTGCCGTCGAGGTCTCGCCCCATAGGTGTCTGCCTTTCTGCTAGTCGCACTACCTGAAAAGGAACCTTGTCTCCAGCGTGGCGTTCACCCCTCACCCCTCTGGCTCGCGCCAGAGGCCCTCTCCCCAGGGGGAGAGGGGGATTAGCGGCTCACTGCCTTGATGAACTCGTCGCTGGTCATGAGCGGCGCCATGCGGTTCAGGACTTTCTCGAGTAGCACGCGGTGGACCTCCTCGTCGCGGTCGGCGCAGAGGTCACGGATGATGTTCATGGAGTAGTCGAGGTCGGCGGCCCAGCGGACGGTGGTGAGCACGACGCCGCTGGTGGCGATGCAGCCGGTCGGCAACCTCGCCAATCGCCCGGCGGTTTTTCAAGGCGTGCAAGTCGCCCCGGGGTCCGGCCTGGGACTCGCCAACGAAGATTTCGTCAGCTACCAGGGGCGCCGCAGCATGACGGTCCTCGATGCCATTACCGGCGATATCTGCTGGGTGTACACGGGCATCCGGCCCGGAACGAGCACGCTGGGAGGAGAAAACGTCGTCTATCTCCGCCCGGCGGACAGCCAGGCGCCCCTCGCCCTGCGGGCCAGCGACGGCAAACGGCT
>JACQEE010000010.1 GCA_016200725.1 Chloroflexota bacterium | reverse complement strand
TAACAGTCCGAGAACAGGCATTCCGGCAGTTCGAGGAATACAAGAAGATTCCTTCGGGCGTCCAACCGGATCGGTTCAAGACACTGTGGCGTGGCTTCCTGGAGACGGTAACTAATACGATTCAACCCGTCGTAAAACCACATGTGCATCGGGAGTTGGTTGAGCCACTGCTCAAGGCGCTCGATAGGACAGACTTCTCCAAGCCCGATGAAATCGCCAATCTGCGCGTCCATCTGTCGACTGAATTGTCTGTTCTGACTGGGCGCGAAGTTTTTTGGCTGGCAGACACCTGCGGCTTCCCTCTAGACATCACCCAGGACATCGCTCGCGAGCACGGCATGACAGTTGCCGTGGAGGGCTTCGAGCGCGAGATGGAGGCACAGCGCGAGCGCGCCCGCTCCGCCACCAGGTTCGGCCTCGGCGAGAAGACGTCTGCGGACATCTACCGCCGCCTCGCTCTCAGCCAGACCGTCTTCACCGGCTACGAGCACCTCCGCGAGGAGTCCGTCGTTATCGGCCTCGTCGCCAACGGCGCACCCGTCGAGCGAGCACGCAAGGGCCAGCAGATCGAGGTCGTCCTCCGCGAGACGCCCTTCTACGCCGAGTCCGGCGGCCAAGTCGGGGACACCGGCGAGATTCGCGGTCCCTCCGGCGCCGTGCGTATCAGCGACACCCACGCGCCCATCGCCGGCCTAACTGTCCACCGCGGAGAGGTGACCGATGGCGAGATCGCCGTCGGCGAGCCGGTGACCGCGCAGGTCGACGCCGCTCGTCGCGCCGACGTCGTCCGCAACCACACCGGCACCCACTTGCTCCACGCCGCGCTGCGCAAGGTGCTCGGTGCCCACGTGCGACACTCGGGCATCAGCCCCAGTGCCCTTGCCGAGATCGAGCACATCGTCAACGACAAGATCATGGAAGACCTGCCGGTCACCCATAAGGTGATGAAATACAAAGAGGCGGTCGAGGCCGGCGCGCTCGCCTTCTTCGGCGAGAAGTACGGCGACATCGTCCGCACCTGCCGCGTTGGTGGCGATGGTGAAGTCTTCTCCTTCGAACTTTGCGGCGGCACGCATACGTCGCGCACCGGCGAGATCGGCCTCCTGCACATCGAGAGCGAAGGCAGCATCGCCGCAGGCACGCGCCGCATCGAGGCGGTCACCGGCCACGGCACCGCGCACCTGCTCGACGAGCGCCACGTCCTGCTTGAGTCGCTCGCCAAGGCGCTGCACGCGACGCCCGGCGAGATCGCCTCTCGCGTCTCCTCGCTGATGGAAGAACTCGAGCGCGAGCGCAAGCGCGTCGCCTCCCTCGAACGCGACCTCGCCCGCCGTCAGGCCGAGTCGCTGCCCAGCCAGGCGCAGCAGGTGGATGGCGTCACCGTGCTGACGGCTCAGGTCAATGTTCCGAGTGCAGACGCCCTTCGAGAAATGGCTGAGTGGCTGCGAGATAAACTGGGCAGCAGTATTGTCGTTCTCGCTAGTGTCGTCGACGGGCGTCCGCGATTGGTAGCGTCAGTGACGCCTGATCTTGTAAAGCAAGGGCATCATGCGGGCAAGATCTTGATGGAAACAGCCACTTACACAGGTGGCAGTGGCGGCGGCAGACCGGAATTCGCTCAGGGGGGCGGCAAAGACGCCTCGAAGATCAAAGAGGCGTTAGCGCTGGTACCGCACCTGGTGAAGAAAGCCTAGCCCTATAACTTCACGTTCCGCGGTGGGATGCGGCTGCGCTCGGCGGCGACGATGGCCGCCAACTGGTGCACCGCCTCGTCGAGCTGCTCGTTCACGATCACATAGTCGAACGCAGGGAGGTGGTCCATCTCCGCGCGCGCTGTCTCGAGTCGCAAGTTCAGGCTCTCCTCTGACTCCGTGAGGCGCCAGCGAAGCCGGCGCTCCAACTCGTGCATCGATGGCGGCGCCACGAACACCATCACCACCTGTGGCGCAAGCCGTTTGATCGTCGCTGCCCCCTGCACATCGATCTTGACGACGACATCCTTGCCCATCTGCAACGCCTCGCGGATCTGGCTCTTAGGCACGCCGTAGAAGTTGCCGTACACCTCGGCATGCTCAAGAAACTCGCCGCGCGAGAGCATCTCCTCGAACGTCTGCTTCGAGAGAAAGATGTAGTCCAGGCCGTCCTTCTCGTTCTCGCGAATCTGGCGCGTCGTAGCCGTTACGGTGAAATGCAGGGGCGCGCCGTTGAGGCGGAGTTTGTTGAGGATGGCGTCCTTGCCGACGCCGGAGGGGCCCGAAAGGACAAAGACGTTTGGCGAGCGCCGAAGATACGGGTGCAAGTCTGCTAGTCCTCCACGCCTTGCGCGAACATGCCGCCTCGCAACAATTCCTTCTCGTCCACGCCTGAGAGGCGGGCAACGATCGTGCGCGGGCTCATCGCGGCGAGTCCAACGTGGCCGGTGTCAAGCACGAGCACAGCCTTGGTGCGCCGACCATTCGTCATGTCCACGAGCTGCCCGTTTTCCTTCGCGCTGGCGATGAGCCGCCCTGTCGAAGCCGAGAATGCGCCTCGTGACCCCGACGTGCCCGGGAGAATGGCGACGACCCGCCGTGAGGCCACGACGTTGCCGAAGCCCACTTGCAGCAACGGTGCCGCTGCCTTCGCAGCGCGGTCGCGCGAAGCCATCCTTCTTCCTCACGAAGCGAATTGCCATTCACTATAAGGAAAACATCAGGAGATGGCAATGCGTTGGAGCACTCGGCTATGATAGGCGGCGTTCTCCCTCAGATTTCAGGAGGCTCGCAATGGAATATCGGCGGCTTGGCAACACCGGCCTTGAGGTCTCGCTCCTCGGCCTAGGCACCAACAACTTCGGCTCGCGCTGCGACGAGCAGCAGACCGCGCGCGTCATCGACCAGTCAATTGACATCGGCGCGACGTTCATCGACACCGCAAACATCTACAGCGGCACGAAGTCCGAGGAGTTCATAGGCAAGGCGCTCAAGGGCAAGCGCGAGAAGGCCATCGTAGCGACGAAGTGGTCGATGCCGATGGGCCAGGGCCCCAACACCCGTGGCGGGTCGCGCAAGCACATCATGGAGCAGATCGAGGGCAGCCTGCGCCGCCTGCAGACGGACTACGTCGACCTCTACCAGATGCACGGGCCCGATTCCAACACGCCGGTCGAAGAGACCCTCCGCACGTTGGACGACCTCATCCGCGACGGCAAAGTGCGCTATATCGGCTGCTCGCAGCACCAAGCCTGGCAGGCCGCCGAAGCCGTCTGGACATCGAAGGCGCTCAACCTCCACGCCTTCGTTTCCGCGCAGAACCACTACAACATCCTTAAGCGCGACGTCGAGCGCGAGCTCGTGCCCTTCTGCAAGAAGTACAAAATGGGTATCATCCCTTACTTCCCGCTCGAGT
>JACQEE010000009.1 GCA_016200725.1 Chloroflexota bacterium | reverse complement strand
CCGCTGATGACCACTTCGCGGGCGACCTGCCACTGCTCGCGGGCCAGGGCCGCCGTGCGTTCCATGTCCTTCGAGAGCCAAGTGAAACCGTCGCCCATGGCCTGCATCGGAATGCCCAGTTTCTTGGCCGCGCGCTGCTCGCCGAACTGGGCGCCGGTGTGCTTGATGAACTGAAAGACTCGCACCTTCATGCCCCGACCCCAGGCGCGGAAGACCACGCCGAGGGCAGCCGTCGTCTTGCCTTTGCCGTCGCCGGTGTTGACGATGACGAGGCCTTTGCGCACGCGCGGCGACTTCACGGGCTGATGGACATCCGGCGCACGGCGTGGATCGGTGGTCATCGTCGTGACTCCGTTCCAACGGACTCTGGGACCAGCGCGGCTACCGTATCAACCACGGCCTCGGGCGTCGCGCAGCGCGAAGCGATGGGCAGCGAGTCGTACAGCGCTCGCGCTTTGCCGCCGGTGTAGTCGCGGCGATCGAAGGGGCCGGTCTCGACGGCGATGAAATGCTCGCGGTCGGCGACAGCCTCGAGGTTGCGGATGTTGTTGCGGCCGAAGGGCGTCTCGCACAGGACGACGATATCGGCGGCTTTCGCCAGGGCGCGATGCGCCTCGAACACGTCGTCGTCAATCTCGCCGAAGGGCGGCGTGGGCACGTAGGAAACGCCGAGAATATCGGCGGCGCGGCGGTCGGTGTCTCCGGCACCGAGGACGCAGGCCGTCACCTCGTAGCCGGCGCTGCGCAATTCGTACATGACGCGAGCGCCGCTGCCACCCCCACAGACCACATGTACGCGAGCGCCGCCTGCCGCCTTGCGCTCGGAGACCCTGGGGCCAACCAGGCTCACGGTGAGGGCGCCGGTGAGCGGATCTGGGTAGACCACCGCACGTACGCCGAAGGCGGCCTCGATATTGGCGGGGGTGAGCACTTCGTGCGCGAGGCCATCGGCGACGACTCGCCCGCGCGCGAGCAGAACTAGGCGGTGGCAGTACCGCGCGGCCAGCGGGAGGTCGTGGACGGCGGCGATGGCTGTGACGCCATCGCGGGTCAGGCGCGAGACGAGGTCGAGCACTTTCAACTGGTACTGGACGTCGAGGTTCGCGGTCGGCTCATCGAGAAGCAATACGCGCGGCTCCTGGGCCAGCGCGCGGGCGACGAAGACACGCTGACGCTCGCCGCCGGAGAGCGTGGAAACAGGACGCTGCGCGAAGGCCTCCGTCTCGGTGAGACGCATCGCATTGAGCGCGGCGCGGCGCTCGGCATCGCCTTCGACCTGGAAACGGTCCATGTGCGGGTAGCGACCCATGAGGACGACTTCGAGGGCGGTGAAACCGAAGGTGAAGGGGGCCAGTTGCGGGATGACGGCCATCGTCCTGGCGATCTCCGCGGGTGAGAGTCCCGCCAGGTCGTTGCCTTCGAGCCAGACGGTGCCTTCGCGCTGGCGCAGCAGCCCCGCGATGGTCTTGAGTAGGGTCGTCTTCCCCGCGCCATTCGGGCCGATCAGCCCGATGAATTCGCCACGTCGTGCCGCGACGTTGACGCCATCTACTAGCCGCGCACCGTCGATCTCATAGACGATATCGCGGGCGGCGACGGCGACGGGGCCATCAGCGGAGGCAGGCTTGCCATTGCCTGCGACGACCGGGCACGGCCTCACCTCGGGGCAAGGCTTCAATATCTGTTGTTGCGCCATCCCAGCCTCCCTTGCATCTTTCTACCCCGACCCTTTGCTCTCCGATCTAACCATTCGGCAGGCTGAACTTCGGGAATTCCTTTCCTGCGAAGTCCTGCGGCCAGAGTATCCTCGCCAACTCTTCCGCGCCGCGCAGGTTCCAGAAGGATAACGTGGTGAAGAGGACGCCGGGTTCGACGTAGACGCGACGGTTCTTGATGGCGGGCACTTCCTGCAGCACGGCCGCTTTGAGCAAATCCTGTTTGAACGGCTCGCCGCTCTCCGAGGACTGGGTGATGATGATGACATCAGGCCGCATGGCGACGATGCTCTCGATGCTGATCGATGGGTTGCGCTCCAGCCCGGCGTCGGCGGCGACATTGATGCCCGCCGCACCGTCGATGATCGCTCCTTCGGTCGAGTCCTTGCCCGCCGTGTAGATCTTGTCCGCGAAGCGGGCAGTGGACATCACTCGCGAGCGCTGCGCCGCAGGGTGCTTCTGCACGACTGCCTGGAGGGCATCGTAGCGCTGCTGCACCTCGCGGGCGAAAGCCACAGCGCGGTCTTCCTCTCCGTAGATGTAGCCGAGCAGCAGGATGTTCTCGATCCGCGATCGGGGATCGTTCCGCAAATCGGTCTGGACGACCGCGAGGCCGACCTTCGTCAGCGCCGCAATCTTGTCCGCGGGAAAGAACGGGCTCGTCACCATCACGTCGGGATGCACGCTGAGGATGCTCTCCGGGTCGGTGGTGATCGAAGGCGCGCTGGCGGAGATGTCGGCGACATTCGAGAAGTCGGCTGTCTTCGTAACGACGTGCACTCCGGCGACGCGGCTCGCGGGGACGAGCGCGTAGGTCATCTCATCGTGGCCCACAGAGAGCGAGACGATGTGCTGCGGCTTGGCCTTGATGGTCACGCGCCCGTTGAGCCCCTCGACGTCTCGCGGGAACGAGTGGTTGTTGGGGTCGATGATGCCGGGTACGCCAGCGAAGGGGTTCGTTGACTGCGTCGCCTTGGGAGCAGGCGTCGCCGTCGGGCTTGAGACACTCGAGCCGCAGGCGCTGACGGCAACGGCCAGGGCGACGAATGCCGCCGCTAGAGCCCAGAGGGTGGCCACTTTCAGTCGCATCGTCGTGTTGCTCCTTGTTCGCGGGTGTGCACTAGAACTCCTCGGCACGACGCTTGTTACGGATGAGGAGGAAGAGAAAGAAGGGGGCACCGACCAGCGACGTCATGATGCCGACGCGGAACTCGGCTGGCTGGACGGCCGTGCGCGCAATCGTATCGGCGACGACCATGAAGAGTGCCCCGCCGACCGCGCTCATTGGCACGAGCACCCGGTTGTCGGGCCCGAGCACGAGGCGAAGCATGTGGGGTACGACGAGGCCGACGAAGGCAATCGTGCCGACAAAGGCAACCGCCGTGCCTGTCACCAGCGCCGACACGGCGAGAAGCACGGGCCGCAGGACGCCTACTCGCACCCCGAGCGACCGCGCCTCCGTGTCGCCAAGCATGAGCAGGTTCAAATCCCGCGAGAGCGCCAGCATCACCAACGCCCCGACGCATATGAACGGCGTAGCGAAGCGCACGTGCTCCCAGGTGCTGCCGTCGAGGCCGCCGGCGAGCCAGAACAGGATCTCGCGCAGCGCGTTGTTATTCGCGGTAACGAGCGTCATCGAGATGATGGCGCCGAGGAATGCAGAGACGGCGATGCCAGCCAGCAACAACGTCGCCATCGAGAAGCGGCCGCCGATCGAGGCGACGCCGTAGACGAGGAAGGCTGCGCCAAGCGAGCCTGCGAAGGCGAAGGCAGGGAGCGCCAACGAGAAGGCGCCAGTCCAGCCCGCGGCGATGGCGATCACGGCGACTGCAGCACCCCCGGACGAGACGCCAATGATCCCGGGGTCGGCCATCGGGTTGCGGAACAACCCCTGCATCGTCGTGCCGGCGACGCCGAGGGCTGCGCCGACCATCGCGCCCATGAGGATGCGCGGCATGCGGAGTTGCTCGACGACGAGGCGCTCGGTGACCGTGTAGGTCCCAGCGTGGACGCCAACCCTGTGGAGCAGCACGCCCGCGACGTGGCCAATCGGCACCTTCACCGGCCCGACCGCCAGCGAGGCCAGCATGGCGGCGAGCAGCAGCACGGCGAGCACCGCAAGACCAATCGCCAGGCGCGTGCGCACGCCGGCGGCGCGATAGGACGAGACGGCGCCGGGAGCCGCGACAGGTGTCACCGATACGGCTGCAAACAAAATGACCTCCCGCTTCCGCTGGGAGGTCAACTGGTCTTCAGATGCCGGAGCCCGCTGAACGGTCTGCGGCTGAAGCACCCTCTCTTTAGCGGAGAGCGGTCACTTCGCCGTTCAGGCAGGTCTCCTGGCTTACGAACGCTATTCGATTGTGCGAGCAGTGTACGAGCGGCCAGGGTGAGAGTCAAACGACGCGTCTACGCCACCTTCACGCCCTCGGGGCCGAGCAGGCTTCGGAGGCGTTCGAGCAGGGCATCGTCGCAGGCGGTCGTCACCGGCAAGTCCATGTCGGTGGGCGCGCCTTCGCTGACGACGGTGAGGCGCACGCGATTGCGGCCGGGGCGGTCGCGCAAGACGACCTGAACCTCGGTAAGGCGGCGAAGGTCGCCATCGGGGTCGTCAGTCTCGCGCAGCGTCAGGTGAAGCAGGCGAGGAGGCTCGGTCTCGGCCAAAGCGCGCCCTTCGACTGGCTCAGGGCGAACGTGCGGGGATTGCGTGGCCTTCGCGCGACCGTTGCCGTTCGTCGCGTGGCCATTCGCCCGTAGCGGCGCCGCGGCGGCTGGTTCGGCAGGCGTCGGCGCGGGTGGATTCGCCGCGCGCTTTGCCACGGCGGCCTCGTACGTCTCCACGCTGTCGCAGATAACCTGCGCCTTGTCCTCGCGGAGTTTCACCTTGCCGTGAATGACGAGCAGTTTGTCTTCCTGCCAGAGATCCATCGTGCGCTCGAAGACGTTCGGCCAGACCGTCACCTCGACGGAGCCCATGAGGTCTTTGAGCGTGATAGCGGCGAATTGGCGGTTGTCTTTGCGGGTTGCCATGCGGCGCACCTGCGTCACCTGCCCAGCGATCATCACCTTTTCGCCTTCGAGTTCCGGGGTAATCTCGCCGCACAGTTTCGCGTCGCGGCCCAAATCGATGGCGACACGCGCCAGCGGGTGGTCATCGAGGTAGACGCCGAGGAGTTCGCGCTGCCACTCGAGGCGCTGCTTCTGCGGGATCTCGTCCTCTTCCAGCTCGATGTCGGGCATCGGCACCGGCACCGACGTGCCGAAGAGGTCGAACATCGTCGACTGGCCCGTCTCGCGAAGGTGCGCCTGCTGCTGCGCGATGCCGACGATGCGGTCGATGTTGGCGAGCAGGCCGCCACGCGGGCCGAGGCTGTCGAAGGCGCCGACCTTGATGAGCGTCTCCAGCGTCTTCTTGTTCAGGCTCTTTACCGGCGCTCGGCGGCAGAAGTCCTGGACATTCTTGAACGGGCCGCCCTTCTCGCGCTCGGCGACAAGCGGGCTGACGGCGGCCTCGCCGACGTTCTTCACCGCGGCCAGGCTGAAGCGTATCGCAGGGCTGCCGCTCGCGCCGCGCTCGATGGTGAAGCCGGCGGTACCGGCGTTGATGTCGGGCGGGCGCACCTCGATCTTGAGGACGCGGCACTCGGCGATGGTGGTCTGCACCTTCTCCTGCGTGCCCTGGAAGCAGGTCAGCAGCGCCGTCATGAACTCGACGTCGTAGTTGGCCTTGAAGTAGGCCGTCCAGTAGGCGATGAGCGCGTAGGAGACGCTGTGCGCCTTGTTGAAGGCGTAGCCCGCGAAGGGCTCGATGAGGTCCCAGACCTGGTTGGACAACTCTTTGGAGTAGCCCTTCGCCGCTGCGCCCTCGATGAAGCGGCCCTTCTCCTGCTGCATCAGCGAGGCGATCTTCTTGCCCATCGCCTTGCGCACGATGTCGGCCTGGCCGAGGCTGTAGCCGGCGAACTCGCGCAGGACGAGCAGCACCTGGTCCTGGTAGACGATGATGCCGTACGTTTCCTCAAGGATGCTCTTGAGGATGTCATGCGGGTAGGCGACGCGCTCCTCACCGCGCTTGCACCGGATGAAGCGCGGGATCTGCTCCATCGGCCCGGGGCGGTAGAGCGCAATCATGGCCGAGAGGTCGCCGAGCGAGGTCGGGCGCAACTCCTTGATGTAGCGCCGCATGCCGGTGCTCTCCAGTTGGAAGAGGCCGGTGGTCTCGCCTGACGAGAGGAGTTCGAACGTTTTGGGATTGTCGAGCGGCACTTTGAGCAGGTCGATCTCTTCCCCGCGGTTCTCCTTGATGAACTTGAGCGTCTTCTGCAGGATGTTGAGGTTGATGAGCCCCAGGAAGTCCATCTTGAGGAGGCCGAGTTTAGCGATGGCCTCCATCGAGAACTGGGTGACGGCGATGCCCTCGCCGTCGCCCTTGGCCGCTCGCTGGAGCGGCACGTAGTCGATGAGCGGCTCGTCGGAGATGACGACGCCGGCGGCATGCGTGCCCGCGTTGCGGACGACGCCCTCGAGTTTCTGCGCCGTATCGACGAGTTTCTTGATGACCGCGTCGCTGGCGTAACGCTCGTTGAACTCGGGGAGCGCCGCCTTGGCGTGCTCAATGGTCCACTGCTTGATCTCGCCCTTCTCGCCCTTGTAGTAGCCAGCCGGTATGAGGCGAGCGACGCCATCGACGTCGGCGTAGGACATGCCCAGCGCGCGGCCGGTGTCGCGGAGCGCGGCCTTCGCGCCCAGCGTGCCGTAGGTGATGATCTGGGCGACGCGGTCTGCGCCGTAGCGCTTGACGACGTAGTCGATCACTTCCTCGCGCCGGTCGTCCTGGAAATCCATGTCGATATCGGGCATCTCCTTGCGCTCGATGTTGAGGAAGCGCTCGAAGACGAGGCGGTAGGCCATCGGATCGACATTGGTGACGCCGAGGCAGTAGAGCACGAGGCTGGAGGCGGCGCTGCCGCGCACGCCCATGAGAATCTTCTGGTCGCGCACGTACTTGCTGATGTCCCAGATGACGAGGAAGTAGTCGGAGAAACGTGTCTTGCGGATGACATCCAACTCGTAGGCCAGTTGCTGCTTATGCCGTTCCGACGCCTCGCCGAAGCGCCACTTCAGGCCAGTCCAGCACAGCTCGACGAGGTAGTCGTCAGCGGCCTTGCCGCCCGGCACGGGGTAGCGTGGCAGGTGCGACTTGTTGAAGTCCATGGTGACGTCGCACATCTCGGCGATGGCGCGCGTCGAGGCGATGGCCTGGGGCATGTCGCTGAAGAGCGTCTCCATCTCCTCGGTGCTGCGCACGTAGTACGAGGGGTCGGACATCTTCATCCGGTTCGCTTGCTCCTGGGTCGTGTTGGTCTGGATGCAGAGCAAGATGTCCTGAGTCTCGTGGTCGTCCTTGTGCACGTAGTGGACGTCGTTGGTGGCCACCAGCGGGATGCCGGTCTCGCGATGGATGTCCAGCAGGCGCTTGTTGACCTCGACCAGTTCGGGGATGTTGTCGTGGCGCTGCATCTCGAGGTAGAAGTCGCCGAGCACGTCCTTGAACCAGAGCGCGGATTCCTTGGCATCGTCGTAGCGGCCTTGCTGGAGGAGCGTCGGCAGCGGTCCGTTGAGGCACCCCGAGAAGGCGATGATGCCCTCGCCGTGTTGCTGCAGGAGTTCGCGGTCGATGCGCGGCTTGTAGTAGTAGCCCTCGAGTTGCGCCTTGGTAGCGAGTTTGATGAGGTTCTGGTAGCCGGTGTTGTTTTTCGCGAGCAGCGTGATGTGGTTCGGCTGCTTGTCGGCGTTGGTCTTGTCGTGGCGGCTGCCGCGCGCGAGGTAGGCCTCGATGCCGATGATGGGCTTGATGTTGGCAGACTTCGCGGCGTGGTAGAAATCGATGGCGGCGTGGAGGACGCCGTGGTCGGTCAAGCCCATCGCATCCATGCCCAGCGCCTTGCCGCGTTCGATGAGCGCGTCGACCTGGCAAAGCCCATCGAGCATCGAATACTCGGTGTGCAAGTGCAGATGAGTGAAGGGACTGCCCACAGGGCCTCGCATCGCCTCTTTCCCTCTCCAGCTCCGCTGGAGAGGGACCTCCGGCAAGCCGGAGAGGGTGAGGCGCGAGCCGATTGTAGCACTCACCACCCTAGCGAGTCGACGTAACGACGGCGCGAATCAACAGGTGTAGTTGCAGGCGACCGCGAGGCAAAGACCCCACTCAGATGCCGAGGCGGGGACGCCTCGGCATGACGCTAAGGCGTCAATTGAAGCCGTACAACTTCGCCGCATTCTCGCAGACGATCTTACGACGGTCGGCGGCAGGGATGTCGCCCATCATCGACTCGATGAGCTGCTGCGACTTCGGGTAGGTACTGTCGAGGTGCGGGTAGTCCGACGACCACATGATGTTGTCCACGCCGGCGATGCCGCGCACGAGGATGCCCGAGCGGTCGCGCATGAACGTCAGGTAGCAGTGCTCGTGGAAGAATTCGCTGGGCTGGCGCTTGATCACCCACTTGTGGAAAGCCTTGCGCCGCTCGAACAGGTAGTCGATGCGCTCGACGAAGTAGCCGCTCCACCCGATGTCGTTCTCGGCGGAGACAACCTTCAGGCGGGGGAACTTATCGAAGACGCCCGAGAAAATCATGCGCGTGAAGGCAGCCTGGATGGCGCCGGGGTCGAGTACCTGTTGCACGATGAAGTCCATGCCGGGCTTGAGTGTGCTGCGCCGCTCCGTGAGAATATGGAGACTCACCGGCATGCCCTGGTCCTGCGCCGCCCGCCACAGCGGCTCGAAGCGCGGGTTGTCGTAGCCCTCCTCGTCGACCGGGTTCACCGAGATCGAGACGCCGGCGAGGCCGATCTTGCGGCAGCGGTGGATCTCGCCGACGGCTGCCTCGATGTCGTCGATGGGCACCACGCCGATGCCCTTGAACCGGTTCGGATCCACCTTGCAGAAGTCGGACAGCCAGGAGTTGTAGGCCTTGAAGCAGGCGACCTGGTACGGCATATCCGCGATCTGGAACATGCGCAGCGCGATGGACGGGTACAGCACCTCGGCCTCGACGCCGTCGACCGCGATTTCCTTCACCCGCGCCTTCGGGTCGTAGGAGCCCGGCGGCACATCACGGTCGTAAGAGCCGAAGTTCTTCAGCTGTTCGCTGGGCTTGCCTGCGCCGGAGACCGCACCGGGCTGGATGAGGGTGATGCCGCCAGCGCGCCGCCTTTGAGGATGGGCGCGACGATGTAGAGGGCATCGCAGCCCGCGGCCAGCATCCGCTGCGCGAGGTCCACTGCGATGTCGACACCGGAGCGCCCCGCGTTCAACTCGGCAATCATCGACGGCGGCACTTCGGCAAACGAGACGCCATCCTTCACGAGCACCTGGAGGCCCCAGAAGAACGGCAAGGCAAGAGCACGACCAGACGCGACCCGATAGCGCTCCAGGAAGTTGACCATTACTGCCGGGTCGTAGACAGCCTGCGAGAAGATGAACTGTGCGCCGGCCTCCACCTTGCGAACGGCCAGCCGCGCCTCGTGCTCCGGATCGCGGTTAGGGTCGATGCTTGCCCCGGCGCAGAGGCTCGTTGGCGACGCCAGTTTTTGCCCCTTGAAGTCCGTCCCGCCATTCATAGCTGTGATGTCACGGATAAGTTCGGTGGGCTTGTAGTCGTACACCGGCTTCACGCGCCCGATGTCCTTCCCCGCGAAGTCGTCGCCGCGCAGCACCAGCACATTTTGAAGACCGAGCGCCTCCGCTCCGAGCAGGTGCATCTGAAGCGCCAGCCGGTTCATGTCGCGACAGGCCATATTAGCGATGGCCTCAATGCCGGTTCGCTGCTTCAGAATCGCCGCCGTCGCCACACTATCGAGGCGCACCGCGCGTCCTGGGCTGTACGCCACGCACCACAGGTCCGGCGAAATGCCCCTCACCGCCTCGGCGAACCCAGCATCCCCCGACCGTGGCGGCGAAAAGTCGAAGGCCACCAGCGGCCTTCTGCCTTTGCGCGCGAAGAGGTCAGTCACCTTGGCCACAGAAGACTCCTGGGATTCTGGCGCGATTGTAGCAAAGCCTCCTTTGCCGTCAGGTTTGACGGATGGTTTGACACTCTTTCCCGCCCGCCATATGCTCACGCCATTCAGGAATCCTGCGTCCCCCTCTCCATCTCCGATGGAGAGGGAACTCTGGCGAAGCCAGAGAGGGTGAGGTTGGCATGGCACAGGAACAACTAGCGTCCGACCGCGTCCAGGTCACCGCCGACGCCATCGAGTTCTACTACGAGAAGGGCTGGACCGACGGCCTCCCCGTCGTCCCGGCCACCGAGGCGCGCGTCCGCGAGTTCCTCGCCCACGGCGGCAAGCACCCCAGCGACGTGATCGGCGTCGTACCCACCCGTGGCCGCGTGATCACCGCCGAGAAGGTCGCCATCAACGCCGTGATGGCCGGCTGCAAGCCCGAGTACATGCCTGTCGTGCTCGCTGCCGTCGAGGCGATGTGCGAGCCGCCGTTCAACTGGCACGGCTGCCTCGCGAGCACTGGCGGCTCCGCCGTCTTCATGATTGTGAACGGGCCGATCACGCGGCACCTGGGCATCAATGGCGGCGTCAACTGCTTCGGTCCCGGCTTCCGTGCCAACGCCACTATCGGCCGCGCGATACGTCTCATCATCATCAACGTCACTGGCGGCGTGCCCGGCGTCCTCGACAAGTCCACCTTCGGGCACGGCGGCAAGTACAGCATGTGCATCGCCGAGAACGAAGATGCCAGCCCGTGGGAGCCATTGCACGTCGAACGTGGCCTCAAGCCCAACGACAGCGCCGTAACCGTCCTCGCCGTGCACCCGCCGTTGCAGTTCGCCGACCAGATCAGCAACAAGCCCGAGGAGATGCTCGCATCCTGCGCCGACAACATGGCCGTCTACGGGCCAAACCTCGGCGAGGTGGTCATCGCCTGGTCGCCTGAACACGTGCGCGTCTTCCGCGAGGCGAAGTGGCCCAAGCGCCGCGGCGCCGAGTGGCTCGCCGAGCGCGCGACCATCTCGCTGAGCAAACTCCAGAAGTACACCTCGGAGTCGCCTAGCGTATCGAAGCAGGTGGTCAAAGGCCCCGAAGCCATCGTGCAGATCGTCGCCGGCGGCGACGCGGGCATCTTCTCCTGCATCGTCCCCCCGTGGGGCGGCGGCCACATGAGCAAGTCGGTAACTAAGAAGATTCAGGGGTAGAGGAGGAAGCGATGCTGAACATCCCGACGAAACCGTGGCCCGTGCTCGACATGATCTCCGCCGACGACCACATCATCGAACCGTCGCACGTCTGGACGTCTCGCGCGCCCGCGCGAATGAAAGACAAGGCGCCGCGAATCGTCGTCGGCTCGGACGGCGTCGAGGTGTGGATGATTGAGGACAGGAAGAAGCCGAACATCGGCCTGAGCGCCATGGCTGGCAAACGCTTCGAGGACTACTCAGCGAAGGCGCAGAACTTCAAAGATATGCGCCGTGGCTGTTACGACCCCGCCGAGCGCGTCAAAGACATGGACCTCGATGGCGTCCGCACCCAGATCGGCTTTCCCACCGTCCCAGGCATCAGCGGCGAGAACCTTATGCAGATCAAGGACCCTGAGTTGCGCGACTGGGCCTTCCAGGCCTATCACGACTGGCTCACCGACGAGTTCCAGGCGCATGGCGACCGGCTCATCGGCCTCGGCGTGCTGCCGCTCACGGAACCGGAGAAGGCTGTCATCGAGGCGAAGCGCATCGCTGGGCGCGGCATCAAGTCGCTAAGCATCCCGGGCTGGCCGGAAGGCATCCCCGGCTGCCAGCCGCTCGCGCACCCGTCGTACGACCCCGTCTGGTCGACCTGCGAGCAACTCAGCCTGCCAATCAACCTGCACATCTCCTCAGGCAAGGGACAGGCCTCGTTCCTCAAGAACCCGCTGCCCGGCCAGGCCGAGGTCTACGTCACCATCAACTCCATGGACAACATGACCATCCTCTCGTGGCTCATCTGGGGCGGTGTGCTGGAGAAGCACCCGCGCCTGAAGTGCGTCTCGTCGGAAGGCGGCATCGGCTGGGTGCCTTACTTCCTCGAGCGCGCCGACCACACGTACAACCGCCACCGCTTCTGGATGAAGTCGAACCTGCAGAAGCCGCCGTCCGAGTACTTCCATCGCCAGTGCTATGTCGCCTTCATCAACGACTACGCCGGCGTCTTCGCGCGACACCTCATCGGCGTGGAGAACATCCTCTGGGAGTCCGACTACCCGCACACCGACACCACGTGGCCCTTCAGCCACAGGTCCGCCGACGAGTCGCTCAAAGGTGTCCCAGAGGGCGAGCGGCGGCTTATCGTTTACGAGAACGCTCGCCGCGTGTACAACCTGAACTGACCCAACCCGTGCCCCTTCCCTGAGAGGGCAAGGGGAAGAGAGGCAGCCTTGGCCGACGTGATCCCTCGCGCCGCGACCGTCTCCGGCGTCGTGCTCGAGCGGGTCAAGTACGATTCGAGCGGCTACGAGGTCCCGGCGTTCATGGCGAAGCCGGCGGGCAAAGGGCCGTGGCCAGGCGTGATCGTCGGCCAGGAAGCCTTCGGGCTCACGCCACACGTCGAGGACATCGCGGCGAACCTGGCGCGCGAGGGGTACGTCGCCTTCGTGCCCGACTACTACGCGCGCACCGGCGAGCCCGTGCCGCGCGAGGACATCCCTGCTATCCAAGCCGCCGTCGACCGCATCCACAACCCGTCGATTCTCGACGACTACCTCAACGCCATCAAGCACCTCGAGCGCGCCGGACTCGTGCGCGGCAAGGTCGGCACGATCGGCTTCTGCACCGGCGGCACCTACTCGATGATCCTGGCCATCGAGAAGCCGAACCTCGCCTGCGCTGTCCTCTTTTACGTGAGCCAGTTGACCTACCCTGCCATCAACGAGCGGAAGCCGTACCACCCCATCGACCGCGCAGGCCGCATCAAGTGCCCTACGATGGTCATCTATGGGGACAGTGACCCCGTCGGCACCGCTGAGAAGATCGCTAGGATAGAGGCCAACCTGAAGGCTGGCAAAGTGCCCTACGCCCTGCGCCTGTACAAAGGCGGCGGCCACGCCTTCCTCAACCCTGACGGCTGGTCCTACCACGATGACTCGTCACGCAAAGCGTGGCCGGATGCGCTGACGTTCTTGCGGAAGCATTTGAAGGGATAGCACCGCTTCTAAGCCCAGCGCCATTGCCTGTTGTGTAGATCGATGCTATCATCGTACTACGACATGTCTATCGATAGGAGTTTGGTATGTCTGCTGTAACTATCTCGCCTAAATATCAGGTGGTTATCCCAAAGGAAG
>JACQEE010000283.1 GCA_016200725.1 Chloroflexota bacterium | reverse complement strand
TGGCGTGCCATCTTGTACGAAAAACGGCTTGAGTGCACGACCTGCTCGACGACAGGCATGATGTCGAAGTCGAGTAGATTTGCAGCGCGGACCGTCACTCCGCCCGCGCAGGTCTTGTAGCGAGGCAACCGCTGCTTCTCGAGCAGCAGCACTCGATAGCCGCGACGCGCCATCGCCCGTGCCAGCGTCGAGCCCGCCGGCCCCGCGCCGACAACCGTAACGTCATAGGTGCCGTTCGCGTGCATGATCAGCGCTGCACCACCCGCAGAGCGATGTCCTTTCGGTAGTGCGCCCCCTCGAAACGGATGCGCCGCACATTATCGTACGCCTTCGCCATCGCCCCTCGCATGTCCTTCCCAATCGCCGACACCGTCAGCACACGGCCTCCATCGGTCACCGGAACGCCGCCCTGCAATTTGGTTCCAGCGTGAAACACCTGCACGTCGTCGTCGACATCGTCGAGTCCGCTGATGGGCTTCCCTTTCACGTAGTTGCCTGGGTAGCCGCCCGACGCCATCACCACGCCGACGCACGGCTGCGACGTCCACTTCATCGATACGCGGTCGAGTCTCCCCGCGATCACTGCCTCGATGACGTCCAGCAGGTCCGACTCCAAGCGTGGGAGAATCACCTGCGTCTCCGGGTCGCCGAGGCGGCTGTTGAACTCGATGACCTTGAAGTCGTCCTTGCTCACCATGAGGCCCGCATACAGGACGCCGGTGTACGGGATGCCCTCCGAGGCCATCGCCCGTACTGTGGCCACCATCACGCGCTCGTGGATGCGCTTGATCATGTCGTCGCTGAGGAACTCCGGGGGGCTATACGAACCCATGCCGACGGTGTTCGGCCCCTGGTCGCCATCATTGACACGCTTGTAGTCGCAGGCTGGGATCGTCGTCATGACGTGCTCACCGTCGCTGAAGGCAAAGACGCTGGCCTCCACCCCATCGAGGCACTCTTCGAGCACGACGCGCTTGCCAGCCGGGCCAAATATGCCCTTCACCATCGCGTCCTGCAGCGCCGCGATGGCTTCTTGCTTCGTCGCTGGCACCATCACACCCTTGCCTGCAGCGAGGCCGTCCGCCTTCACGACCGGCGGCTTCGGCGCAGCCTCGACGAACTTCTTGGCCGCATCGAACGACTCGAACGTCTCACCTCGCGCGCATGGGATGCCGTACTTGCGCATGATCCCCTTCGCGAAGGCCTTGCTCGACTCAAGTTGCGCTGCCTTTTGCGATGGCCCGAAGACCGGCACTCCGAGTTTGCGGAAGTGGTCGACGGCGCCCGCGGCCAGCGGCCCCTCGGGGCCAACCACGACGAGGTCGATATGCTTTGCCTGCACCGCATCGGACAGCCCGCGCAGGTCCTCGCCAGCGACGGGTAGATTCTCCCCGAGCAGCGCTGTACCGGCGTTGCCTGGCGCTGCGTAGACTGCCTTCACCCGTGGGCTCTTCGAGAGCTTCCAGGCGAGGGCATGCTCGCGCGCGCCGGAGCCGATGACCAAGACCTTCACGTGTTATCTCTGCGATTTCAGTGCGCTAGGCCACCTTGGGAAGGAGCAATCGTCTCTCTCCATCTCCGATGGAGAGAGATAGAGAGTGAGGCGTTATTCCCACTCGATGGTGCCAGGAGGCTTGCTGGTGATGTCGTAGACGACGCGATTGACTTCAGGCACTTCATTCACTATGCGATTGGAAATCTTCGCGAGCAGGTCGTAGGGCAGCCGCGCCCAGTCCGCAGTCATGGCATCCTCGCTCGTGACCGCGCGTACCGCGACGACATGGCCATAGGTGCGATGGTCGCCCTGCACGCCGACGCTGGAACTGCCGGTGAGCACCGCGAACGACTGCCACAACTGGCGATACAGCTTCGCCTTCTTGATCTCGTTCATCACCACCCAGTCTGCTGCGCGCAGCACGTCGAGCTTCTGGTGCGTCACCTCGCCGATGATGCGGATCGCGAGGCCGGGGCCAGGGAAAGGCTGGCGGAAGACCATCTCCTCGGGCATCCCCAGCGCCAGGCCGACGTTGCGCACCTCATCCTTGAACAGGTGCCGCAGCGGCTCGATCAACTGCAAGCGCATGTGCTTCGGCAGGCCGCCGACGTTGTGGTGCGTCTTGATCTTCGAGGCTGCCTTGTTCTCCGGCGTCACGCTTTCGATCACGTCGGGGTAGAGCGTCCCCTGCGCCAGGAAACTAGCGTCCGTCATCCTCGACGCTTCTTCTTCGAATACCTTGATGAACTCGTTGCCGATCGCCTTGCGCTTCTGCTCCGGGTCGGTGATCCCCTTCAGCCGTGCCAGGAAGCGCTCCATCGCATTGACATGGATAATGCGCATCTTGAGATTGCGTTCGAAGACGTGCAGGACTCGATCGGCCTCCTCGCGCCGCAGCAGGCCGTTGTCCACGAAGATGCATGTCAATTGCTCGCCGACCGCTCGGTGGATGAGCGCCGCGACCACTGCCGAGTCCACGCCGCCCGACAGCGCGCAGATAACCTTGCCGTTGCCGACCGTCTTCGCAATCTTCTCTACCTGCTCGGTGACGAAGTTTCCCGGTGTCCAATCGCCCTTACAGCCGCAGATGTTGAACAGGAAGTTGCGCAGCAATTCCTGGCCCTGCGGCGTATGCGCTACTTCCGGGTGGAACTGGATGCCGATCAGGCCTGCGTCGTTGCCCATGACGGCCACGGGGCTGTTATCGGTGTACGCGAGGCTGCGGAATCCAGGCGGCATGCGCTCGACGCGATCGCCGTGGCTCATCCACACGGTCACGTCATGCGGCAGGTTGCGGAAGAGCGGGAAGACCTCGTCGTTCTGGTGCAGCACCGCGTGTCCATACTCGCGCTTGTCGCCGGCCGCGACGCGCCCGCCGAGTTGGTGCGCCATCAACTGCATGCCATAGCAGATGCCAAGCACCGGCGTACGCGCATTGAACACGTACGCTGGGGCTGTGGGTGCATTCGACTCGTAGACGCTTGCCGGCCCTCCGGAAAGGATAAAACCCTTGGGATTCAGGTGTGCGATCTTCTCCCACGGCGTGTCGTGCGGCACGAGTTCGCAGTACACATGCTGCTCGCGCACTCGACGAGCGATGAGCATGGAGTACTGCGAGCCGAAGTCGAGAACGACGATGGTTTCGCGCGCGGTCGGGGCAGAGGTGGGCGGAGGGACGGACTGGTGGCCTTCTTTTTGCTTCGCGATCTCGAGGTACGTCGAAACCTCCACGTCGCCGCTGACCGCGACGCGAAGGCCCTGATCCCCCGGCGTACGATCCAATGAAGGCCTCCTGCGTGTGACTCAGGCAGAGTACCACCGTGCTATACTTCGGTCAAGGAGAAAACGTGGCCGCCCAACAGATTCAAAAGGCCATCGAAACGCTGCGCCGCGGCGGCCTCGTTGCCTACCCCACGGACACCGTCTACGGCCTCGGCGCCGACATGCGGAACGAGACTGCGGTGCGACGCGTCTTCGCCGTCAAGCAGCGCCCCCTCAACCAGCCACTGCCTGTCCTCGCCGCCGACATGGCCATGCTGGAGCGAACGACCGCCAACCTCTCCGCCGATGCGCGCCTCCTCGTCGAGCGCTTCATGCCCGGCGCGCTGACCCTCGTCCTGCCCCGCGCCGCGTGGGTGCCCGGCTTCGTGACCGCCGGCCAGCCGACCATCGGCGTGCGCATCCCTGGCCACGATATTCCTCGAGTGCTCGCCGCCGGCATCGGCGTACCCATCGTCGGCACGAGCGCCAACCTTTCAGGCCAGCCCAGCGCGCGCACCGCTGCCGAAGCGCGTCGGCAACTCGGCGACCTCGTCGACTACGTCATCGACGGCGACTGTTTCGGTGGCAAGGAATCGACCGTCGTAGACATGACACAGAACCCGCCCCTCCTCCTCCGCGATGGGCCTATCACGATGCAAAACCTGGCGCAGGTGCTCGGCCGCAAAATCGCAGTCCCTGTCCGCGCGTGATCTCCGCTCACGAGACTTCACGATGACGCAACGTCCTTCGCTCTTCGACCGCCTCAACCAGCCCATCGAGACTGAACTGAAGCGCGTCGTCGGCAACCGCAAGTCGCCGCTCTACCAGATGCTGCGCTACCACTTCGGCTGGATCGACCAGACGGGCATGCCCGAGCGCCACGGCGGCCAGGAACGGCGCCTCGGCACGCTCTGCCTCGCGATTGCGGAGTCCGCTAGCGCGGCTACTGAACGCGCTCTGCCCGCGGCAGCAGCGGTCGAACTCACCCAGGCCTTCTACACCATTCATAGCGAACTCAAAGAGGGCAAGCCCGATGGCGCCGGCCGCCCTGCGCTGTGGTGGGTCTGGGGTCATTCGCAGGGTATCAACGCCGGCGACGGCATGTACGCCTTGGCACGGCTGGCCGTCATGGACCTCGAGTCGCGCGGCATCAGCGCAGAGGTCACGGCCAGCGCCGCCAAGCTGCTCGACCGCGCCTGCCTCGAACTCTGCGAAGTGCAGTACCGCGGCATCGAGGCCGAAGCCCAGGAGACGGCCTCTCCGCGGCAGCATCTTGCCCTGATCGAGGGACCGATTGGTTCGCTCTACGCCTGCGCCGCTCAATTGGCCGGACTCGTTGCCGGCGTCGAAGGCCAGCACCTCGATCAACTAGCCTCCTACGGTCGCTCGATAGGTGTCGCTGGCCGCCTCCGTGCTGACATCGACACGTTCTGGGGCGGTCGTGGCGATATGGCCGCGAGTCTCGTCGATGCGCTCGATAAGCGCCGCTCGCTCCCCCTCCTCTACGCCCTCGCGTCCAGCGATGCGAAGGTCCGCGATGCCTTCGGCGCGGCGACGCGACGCGAGAATGCGCTCACCGACGACGAAGCGCGCAGGTTGCTAACGATACTCGAGGAAAGCGGCGCTCGCCTCCAGGCTGAGAAGTCATTGAGCCACTATGCCAGCAAGGCCTCCGAGGCGCTGAAGCAGTCCGGCCTGCCGCCCTCGCGCCTCGGCGATCTTCGCGAGTACGCCGTCTACCTTAGCGGCGTCGCCTAGTACCCGCGCTTCGGGTCAACGACGTTACGAAGCGGCTGGCCAGTGATGAAGCGCTTCAGGTTGTCGCAGAACAGGCGCGCCGCCCGTTCGCGGTTATCAACAAGGTCGCCCGACACATGCGGTGTCATATAGACGTTTGGTAGGTCCCAGAGAGGACTGTCCGCCGGCAGCGGCTCCGTTGCGAACACATCGAGTCCCGCACCTGCGATCGTCCCGTCCTTCAGCGCTCGCACCAGCGCTGGCTCGTCGAACAACTTGCCGCGCCCCACGTTGACCAGGAACGCCGTCTGCTTCATCGCTTTGAACTCTGCCTCACCCATCGACCGCTCGGTCTCCTTCGTGAGCGGCAGCGTATTCACCACGTAGTCACACTCGCCGAGCATCGAGCGCAACTCCGTAATCGGGTAGACCACGTCTACGCCATCCACGTTCGACTGTCGACGCGTCGCCGACCGGCGAGTCGCCAGCACGCGCATCTGGAACGCCTTGCCCAGCCGCGCCACCTCGCTCCCGATGCCGCCGATGCCAAGCACGCCCAGCGTCTTTCTCTCGAGCCACAGCGGCCGTACTGAATCGCGCGCGTACGAATGGTCCTTCTGCAACTGCAAGAACTGCCGCGCGTGTTTCGCCCACATCAGCATGAAGAGAAAGCAGTGCTCGGCGATGGGCAGCGCATTCGTCCCAGTGACATTCGTGATGGTGAACGGCGCATTCGCCAGCCCTGCATGCCACAGCGCATCGACGCCTGTGCCGACGTACTGCGCCCACTTCAGGCGCGGCGCCCGCGTGAGCACGTCGCGCGGCACCCGCGCCACGAACATCACCTCGACGTCCCGAAGCGCCACGTCCACCTTGGCTTTCGCCTCCGCCGATGTCGCCTCATCCCGCAGCCACGGGCTGATGTCCACGATGCGCACGCGCGGCGACACGGCGTTGATCATGTCGAGAATCTCTTGGCTGGATGGGAAGGTCACGCAGACGTTGACGGGATTCATGACACCTCCATGGCGACAGCGGCGGAAGCGTAGGCTGGCACATCGACGGTGTCAATCACCGACTTCCCCGCGCACGTTCGCAAACAGCCGCATCGCCTCTTCAACGTCACGCCAGCCGCGGTCTCCGGGCATGAAGCGCACGACGAGGTGACCCACGCCGCGCTTGCGTAACTCGCGCAGATCGTGCAGCACATCCATCGTCGAGCCGTTCAGCATTCGACGGTCTGCACCCGTGCCCGCCATATGCGCCGTCGGGCCGAAGCAGAGCCGACGAAAGCAGATCGAGACGTACGGCCTTCGCTGGCGACCCGTCTTGACGCACAACGCCTCCATCCGCGCGATGCCCGCCTCCAGCTCCGCCAGCGGCGGCTCGAGCGGATGCCAGCCCTCTGCCAGTTCGACGGCTCGCCGCAGCACTCGCGGCCCGTTGCCCGCCACCCAGATCGGCGGCCATGGTCGCTGCACAGGCCGCGGCTCGACGTGCATGCCATCAAACTGCACGAAGCGCCCGTGAAACGATTGCGCCCCATCTGTCGACCACACCTGGTGCAGCACGCGGATGTACTCGTCCATCCGATCACCACGGTCCGCGAATGGTATCCCTAGCGTGCGAAACTCCGGCTCGATGTAGCCGGTTCCCGCGCCGAGAATGAACCGTCCCCCCGATAAGCA